>NZ_AKJI01000104.1:0-16911 GCF_000282415.1 Pseudomonas sp. GM60 | reverse complement strand
AGCCGGCTCCTACAGGTTTGCGCGGTCCTTGTAGGAGCTGGCTTGCCAGCGATGGGCGCGACTCGGTTCAGGCCTTTTTCTTGTACGCGATGCAGTCGATCTCAACCTTGCAATCAACCATCATGTTCGCCTGCACGCAGGCCCGGGCCGGTGCGTGCTCGGGTTTGAAGTACTCGGAGAAGACCTTGTTGAAACTGGTGAAATCCCGCGGATCTTCCAGCCACACCCCGGCACGCACCACGTCTTCGAGGCCATAACCGGCCTCTTCGAGAATCGCGATCAGGTTCTTCATGGTCTGGTGAGTCTGCTCGACGATGCCGCCAACAATGATCTCGCCATCCAACGCCGGCACCTGGCCAGAAACGTGCAGCCAGCCGTCGGCTTCAACGGCGCGGGCGAAAGGACGAGGCGTACCGCCAGCGGCGCTGCTGCCGGTGCCGTAACGAGTAATGCTCATGAGTGTTTCTCCTGATTGAAAAGCTAAAAGTTAAAACCGCGTGTTTTTGAGGAACTCAGCCAGACGCGGTGATTGCGGGCGTTCGAACAGCTCCTTGGGAGGCCCCTGCTCTTCGATACGCCCCTGATTCATGAAAACGATCTTGTCCGAGACCTCGAAAGCGAAGCGCATTTCGTGGGTCACCAACAGCATGGTCATGCCATCCTCGGCCAGGCCCTTGATCACGCTCAGTACTTCGCCCACCAGTTCCGGGTCGAGGGCCGAGGTGACTTCGTCGAACAGCATCAGGCTCGGGTTCATTGCGATCGCCCGGGCAATCGCCACGCGCTGTTGCTGACCACCCGACAACTGCCCCGGATAGTGATCGCGGCGCTCCAGCAAACCGACCCGTTCGAGCCATTTTTCGGCGAGCGCGACAGCCTCGTCCTTGTGCAGCTTTTTGACCTTGAGCAAACCCAGGGTGACGTTCTGCAATGCGGTCAGGTGCGGGAACAGGTTGAACTGCTGGAACGCCATGCCGGTCATGGCCCGATGGCGGGCGATGACTTTTTCCGGGTGACGTATGCGCTTGCCATTGACCTCGTCATAGCCGATGGATTCGCCATCGAGCATGATCTGACCGCCCTGAAATTCTTCGAGCATGTTCACGCAACGCAGCAGCGTGGTCTTGCCCGAACCGCTGGAGCCGATCAGCGTGACCACGTTGCCGCGCTGCATGGTCAGGTCGACGCCCTTGAGCACTTCGAGCTGGCCATATTTTTTGTGCAGCCCGCGAATGTCCAGCAGGGGCTGCTCATTTGGAACGTTCGAAACTTGAGGTTGAGTCATGGCAAGGCCACCCGCTTTTCAATGTGCCGGCCGAGTAATTCGATGGCGTAGTTGATGACGAAAAACAGAAATCCGGCGAACAGGTAAAACTCCAGCGTCATGAAGGTCCGGGCGATGATCTGCTGGGTGCTGAGCAGCAACTCGGCCACGCCGATCACCGACAGCAGCGTCGAGGCCTTGACGATCTCGGTGGACGAATTGACCCAGGTCGGCAGGATCTGCCGCAGCGCCTGCGGCAACAGCACGTAACCGAGGGCTTGATAAAACGTCAGGCCAATCGCCTTGCTCGCTTCCATCTGACCGCTCGGCAACGCTTGCAGCGCGCCGCGCACAATCTCGGCGACGTGGGAACCGCAGAACAGCGTCAACCCCAGAGCTCCGGCCTGGAATGCACTGATCTGCCAGCCCAATGCGGGCGCCATGTAGAAGCAAGCGAGTACCAACACAAACACCGGTGTGCCGCGAATAATGTCCACGTAAAAACGGAACGGCGCACGCATCCAGAACTTGCCGTAAGTCAGCACCAGACCGGCGACAATGCCGACCATCGTGCCCAGCAAAATCGCCAGCGCCGAGACCTGCACACTGGTCAGGAAGCCTTGCCACAACACTTCGCGGGCAACCCATAACTCATGCAACCAACTGGGTGATTCGTACATGAGGGCCTCCTATCGGCGGATCGCCAGACGCTGCTCGAGGTAACGCAGCATCATGGCAATGAGGTAACAGGCCGCAACATAGAGCGCTGTGGTCACCAGCCAGGTTTCAATCACCCGGTAGCTCTCGACATTGATCTTGCGCGCGTAATAGGTCAGCTCGGGCACGGCAATCGCCGCCGCCAGCGAGGTGTCCTTGAACAGCGAAATGAAGTTGTTCGACAAGGCCGGCAGCACGTTGCGCAACATCACCGGCACAGTGACGTAGGCCTTGACCTGCCACTCGCCCAGGCCGATGGCCAACCCGGCTTCGCGCTGCCCCTTGGGAATGCTCAACAACCCGCCCCGGAACACTTCGGTCAGGTACGCCCCGGCATACAGCGACAGGGTGATGATGAACGACGGGATCTTGTCCAGACGGATCCCCAGGCTCGGCAACGCGAAGTAGATCAACAGAATCAACACCAGAATCGGCGTATTACGGATCACCGTCACATACACCGACGCCATCACCCGCAATGCGCGGTGCTTTGAGAGCAAAGCAAACGCCATCATCAGGCCGATCACGCAACCGATGGCGATCGACACCAGCGCCAGCTCCAGGCCCAGGCCGAGCCCCGCCAGCAAGGTGTCGAAATCGCGCCACACAGCGGCAAAGTTCAACTGATAGTTCATGGTCAGCAGTACCTTGAACGGGGCGCGTTATGCGCGCCCCACTCTCACGGGGTCATTTGAATTCGACGGGAAAACCGATGGCCGGGGTAGGCAGATCCACACCGAACCACTGCTTGAAGGACGCCGCGTACGTCGGGAATTCAACGCCGGTCATGGCTTCATGCAACGTGGTGTTGACGAAGTTCAGCCAGTCCTGATCGCCGCGTTTGACTGCGCACGCGTACGTTTGCGGGCTCCAGGCGTAGGTCGGGCTGCGATAGCGGCCCGGGTTCTGCACCATCAGGTACTTGACCGAAGATTGGTCGGTGGCAGCGGCGTCGGCACGGCCGGAGTTCACGGCCTGGTACATCAAATCCACGCTGTCGTACTGATCGACCTTGGCCTTGGGCAGCGCCTGGTGCACCAGTTCTTCGGCGTAAACGTTCTGCAGCACCGCCACGGTCACGCTGTCATTGGCCGCCTTGAGGTCTTCGATTTCCTTGTACTTGCTGTTTGCCGGCAACAGCAGGCCGACACCTTCGCGGTAGTACGGCAGCGTAAACGCCACTTGCTGCGCACGGCTGGCGGTCACGGTAATGAACTGGCAACTCATGTCGACCTTGTCGGTCAGCAGGTTGGGAATCCGCGCATCGGACGACTGCACCACGAACTCGACCTTGCTCGGATCGTTGAACAACCCTTTGGCGACCATTCGCGCGATATCAATATCGAACCCCTGCAACTTGCCGTCCGCTCCCTGGAAATGCCACGGCGCATTGGTACTGCCCGTGCCCACGATCAGTTTCCCACGGGCCAGCACGCTATCGAGCTTGCTGTCCGCCGCCTGGGCAACGCCCATGGCAGCAGCCGAAGCTGCAAAAAGAAAAACACACGCTTTAAACAAGGAAGGTCGGCGATGCATGGCAAGCACTCCAGGATGATGTGTATTCCGCTATACCGGAACCGAGTATGTAACAACGGAATAGACAGCAGAAAGTGTGCCACAGGTTGTGGGGCCATTTCTCGGAAAATTACAAATCGAGGGAAATCAACGGGATGCGCTGCAACACGAAAAAACGGTAGCGCTCGTACAACCGACTGGGCGCTACCGTTCGCCACAACGGGCGGGTAAAAGCATCTCAATTGGGCGAAGGCTGACCCGATCGGGTGCGCCGCCTTGCCTGCGCCCGGCTCACACCTACATCTCAACCCGGAACAAACCGCTCATCCCTCCTTTGTTATAGAGCAAGCCATCGAGCAGTTCGATTGCATACCCGGCCCTGGACTCCTTGCCGATGAGGAGCCGAAGCACGGCCGGATCCACTCGAAAGCTCAGAAAACCATCCGCGGTCGTGCGAATCTGCTGCCACTCCAACAAGTATTCGACGCCTGGGCCACAAGGTGGAGGAACGTCGGGACCGCACGGGATGCCACCTGTCGTGGAGTAAATCCTCAAACCCAGGAACATTCCCCGGTGCAGACCGCGAATCGGGGGAATACGGAATGTGGCGCCATTCGGAACATCTGCAAGTTTGAGGACGCCGTCCCGTGCCTCGACAATCTCGACATCCGGCAGGTGGTCGATGTCCAGTTCGCCAGTGGCCACCACGAAGGAGAAGGCATGGGAGCTCGACTGCGTGCCATCCGGGTGGCTGACGGTATAGCTGACGTCAACCGAGCCCCCCGAATGCATCAATACGGCGGCGTCGGGAATAGCGACCTGTTGCAGACCGGTAGAAACAACGGGATGAGGTTCGGCCTCATATTTCCCTTTATCGCTAAGCAACGTGATGTACACGCAATCGCCTGGCGCCAGCGCGGGATCAGAGATATGCGTGGTCACCACGCCGGGGCGGTAGTCGACCAGCAGCGGAAGAAACACTCGCACGACTTCGTACGCGGAAAACCACACCGTCGGTGCCGTGAGTAAAGAGAGGGAGTATCGTGATTGCCTATCGAAAAAACCGCTGTCCACTGCTGTCGAGATCATGCCGACCACCCTTCCATATCCAGAGATGAATTCATCAAACTGGCTGAAAAACTGTCGGCACGGCCTGGAGTCCAACAATCAACCGAGTGCAATCAAGCCCCCGGAGCGACACCCTTGTCTACTGTCAATACTGACAGGTGGCGACGTCTGCACACGGGCATCCTCGTTGGTGCTGAGCGGCAAGACTATGTGCAATACCGATGTGGAGAACGCATCGCGTATACTCGACACCCGGAAATGGCTTTCAATCCGAGTCTGCCAAGCTGATCGTAAAGACGCGAGACCAAAACCGGCTCGCTGGGCCCTTCATTGCGCCGGACTTAACGTTTTGGAAAACTGCCATCCAAGAGCCACTATCGACCGAGCATTCGCTGTAATTGATTGACATCAATCAAGCGTCGAACCGCATTGGACAAGCTCCGATGCGGCTGCTTTCATTTACATCTCAGTAAGCGGTATAGCGCTGCCGGCCTTGGGCCAGAGCCTTGTCACATTCCCGGGAGGGATCAATGTCTTTCAACATCATGATGGTTTTCGGCACACGCCCGGAGGCCATCAAGATGGCGCCACTCGCCAGAGTGTTGCGTCAATGGCCCGGGGTCGAACTGAACATCTGCTCCACCGGCCAGCACCGTGAGATGCTCAAGCAAGTACTCGATTCCTTCGAATTGACAGTCGACGAAGACCTGCAAGTCATGACCAAGGGGCAGACCCTCAACGGCTTGTCACAACAACTGCTGATCAACCTCGATCAGGCTTACGAGCGGGCGAAACCCGACATCGTGCTGGTACACGGTGATACCACCACCAGCTTCATCGCCGCCCTCGCCGCCTTCAATCGCCAGTTGCCAATCGGCCACGTCGAGGCTGGGTTGCGTACCGGTAACTTGCGCGCACCCTGGCCGGAAGAAGCCAACCGCCGCCTGACGGGCGTCATCGCCGACCTGCATTTCACACCGACCATCAAGGGCGAAAACAATCTGCTGCGTGAAGGCGTGCCCAAAGCCAGCATTGAAGTCACCGGCAATACGGTGATCGACGCACTGTTGTGGATGCGCACCCATCAGCAGGAAATCAACTGGCATCCTGCCGCCGATTCGTCGCTGGCAATGCTTGAAGACCATCGACGTCTGGTACTGATCACCGGCCACCGCCGGGAGAATTTTGGCGATGGTTTCCGCAATATCTGCCAGGCGCTCGCCGACCTCGCCGTGCGCTACCCGGATGTGCAGTTCGTCTACCCGGTGCACCTGAACCCGCAGGTGCAGAAAGCGGTGTATGGCGTGCTGTCGGACAAGCCGAACATTTATCTGGTGGCGCCGCAGGACTACCAGCATTTTGTCTGGCTGATGGGGCGTGCGCATTTCATCCTCACCGATTCAGGAGGCATTCAGGAGGAAGCACCCGCTATCGGCAAGCCGCTGCTGGTGCTGCGCGATGTCACCGAACGGCCGTCCGTGCTCGAAGGCGGGACCGTGTTGCTGGTGGGCACCGACACCGACCGCATCGTCAAGGAAGCCAGTCGTTTGCTGGATGACGAGGTTCACTTCGAACGCATGAGCCGCGTTCACAGCCCCTACGGTGACGGCCACGCCAGCGAGCGCATCGCCACTCGATTGTGTGAGTGGCTAGGTGAGCGCTCGGCGGCGGTCAAAGCACGATGAGTTTCGGTTTTGTCGATTTTTTTGCCTACGTCCTGTTCGGTCTCAAATACCTCGCGATCATCCTGGCGTTTTTGATGTTCATCCTCGGGCTCGATGACCTGTTCATCGACCTCGTGTACTGGGGCCGCAAGCTCGTCCGGCGCTGGCGGATCTACGAAAAATTCAAGCGCGCGGACGAAGAACGCCTGTACGCCATTGCCGAAAAACCCCTGGCAATCATGGTCCCGGCGTGGAACGAAGTCGGCGTGGTCGGTGAGATGGCACGCCTTGCGGCGACGACCCTCGATTACGAGAACTATCAGATTTTCGTCGGTACGTACCCCAATGATGCCGAGACGCAGGCCGACGTCGATGCGGTCTGTCAGCACTATCCCAACGTGCACAAAGTGGTCTGCGCCCGCCCCGGCCCCACCAGTAAAGCCGACTGCCTGAACAACATCATCGACGCGATCCTGCGCTTTGAAAGCGAGGCAAAAATCCAGTTTTCCGGGTTCATTCTGCACGATGCCGAAGACGTGATTTCGCCGATGGAATTGCGCCTCTTCAACTACCTGCTACCGGCCAAGGACCTGATCCAGATTCCCGTCTACCCCTATGCGCCGGAGTGGCGAGGCTTCACCGCCGGGCATTACGTTGATGAATTCGCCGAGAACCACGGCAAGGACGTGATCGTCCGCGAAGCCATGACCGGCCAGGTGCCCAGCGCCGGAGTCGGCACCTGCTTCAGCCGTAAAGCCATCAGCGCCCTGCTCGAAGACGGCGACGGCATTGCCTTCGACGTGCAGAGCCTGACCGAAGACTACGACATCGGTTTTCGCCTAAAGCAAAAAGGCATGAAATGCATCTTTGCCCGTTACTCGGTGACCGACCCGAAACTGGCGCTCGAACACCCCTGGGCATTCGGCATGGACCGTGTGTTTTCCCAGGTGATCTGCGTTCGCGAGCATTTCCCCCGGGACTTTCAGCAGGCCATCCGCCAGAAATCCCGCTGGATCGTCGGCATCGTCTTTCAAGGCACCAAGAACCTCGGCTGGAGCCCCACGGGCGTGCTCAACTATTTCCTCTGGCGTGACCGTCGCGGAATGATCGCCTACCTGCTGACGTTCCTGGTCAGCTTGCTGTGCATTGTGCTGTTGGCGATGTGGCTGATGACGGTGATTGCACCGACCGCCTGGCACTATCCGTCGATCCTGTCCACCAGCCCGGTACTCGCGATGCTCTTGTGGCTCAACGGGTTTATGCTGATCAATCGGCTGTTCCAGCGCGGCTGGTTCGTCACCCGTTACTACGGACTGGTGGAAGGCCTGCTGTCGACACCGCGCACGATATGGAGCAATTTCATCAACTTCTTCGCCAACGTGCGGGCGCTGCGTCAGGTCATGGAAATGGGTGATTCGCGGCGCGTGGCGTGGGACAAGACCACCCACGAATTCCCGGCCCTGACCAAGACCCAGCGCACGCCGCTGGGTCATCGTCTGGTGGAAAAAGGCCTGCTCACCGAAGAAGAACTGGAAGCGGCCATCACCAGCCCGATACGCCGACGTCTGGGCCACGAACTGCTGCTGCGTGAACACATCAACAGCACGCAACTGGTAGAAACCCTCGCCGAGCAGTTGAACCTTGAGTGGGCGCCACTGAACCCGTTCAAACTCGACAAGCACCTGATCGACGCCGTGCCGCGCAAGATTGCCTCCCACTACGGCGTGTTGCCCGTGGCGGAGGAAGGCAACACCCTGGTGCTGGCTTCCGAAGGCCCGGTGAGCCAGGTCTCGCTCGGCGCCATCAGCCGTCAATTGAAGCGCCCGGTGCGCTGCCGCCTCGCGCCGCAGGGCCGGGTCACGCTGGGGATCCGCTACTGGTACGCCAGCCCTCGTCAGAATAAGGAAGTGCACCACATGCTCGAAGTGCTTGAGCGTCATCAGGACGATGAAGCCTTGCTCGAACGCGTCAGCCATCACCAGGTGCTGCTGGGCAATCTGCTGCAAGTGCGCGGCATGGTCCCGCCGAGCCTGTTCAATCAGGCGTTGATCGACTTCGATGCCGAGCACATGTCCTTGGGTGAACACCTCATCTCGCGCGGCATGATCACTCAGGAAGTGCTAGAACAGGCCCTGGAAGATCAGGCCAGTGAACAGCAAGCTGCCTACCGCATTGTCCGGGAGGTCGCATGAAGCCTGATCGTCATACCCTCCTCGTCGGCAGTCTGTTGCTGGGCCTGGCGGCTAGCTCGTGGGTACAGGCAGAACCGCTGACCGAATTCGAACAGTTTCGCAGCTTCCCCTACATGGATCGCAGCTACCGCGAAGCGAAAAAGGGCAACTGGGCCGAAGTCGAACGGCTGATGCGCCACCTGTTGACCAAGGTGCCGAAAAACGATGAAGCCCGCGCCCTGCTGGTCGAAGCGCTGGCCAGGCAGCGACGGTACAAGGACGCCGTGCAGTCGCTGCCGGACAACCCGGACAACAACGACGCCTTGCTCAACCTGCGCCTGACCTGGATCGAACAGGATCCTCCGGGCAGCGAGCAGGTAGAACAATGGATCGCCAGCAGCAACCTCAGTCAGCGAGTACGCCTGTGGCAGGCCTATAGCCTGAGCCTCGCGAAATTTGGCGGCGCCGGCAAAGCTCACGACTGGCTGGCGCAGCTGGCGCCCAAGGGTGACGACGACATTCTGCGCATGGCCCGCTCCAATTGGTCCGAGCAACTGCGCGACTGGGACGGCACCATCGAACAACTGGCGCCACTGGCCGCCAGCAAGCAACTGGACGCCGAAGGTTGGCAGCGACTGGCCAATGCCTATGTGCAGCGGCTCGACGAACAGCCCTTGCTGCAATTGTTGCAGCAAGCCCCGTCACCCGAAGCCGCGCGCAAGGCCCGCCTCGCGATGATCGATCGGGCGATCGCCATGGGCCAAGTGCAACAGGCTCAACGCTGGATGCAAACATTGCCCGCCAGTGACCTGACGGATCCGGCGCAACGCCAGCGCCTGTGGGAACTGGCGCGACAAAGCGGTGATGTACCGACCGTGCAACGCTTGAGTGGCGAATTGCAGCGCCCGTGCATGGAGACGGCCGAATGGTTGTCCAGCCGCGATCCGCAAGTCGCACGCACGCAACTGCGTGGTTGCCAGCCGAACGATGACCCGCAAACCTGGTTGATCCTGGCCCAGCGTCTGCAAGACACCGAGCTGCTGCAAGGCACGCGCCTGCCCGAACCGTGGGACAGTCAACGCCAGGCACGGCTGCTGGACATCTGGCAGGACCAGGGTGAGAGCGACAAAGTCATGGCCTGGCTCGCCGGCCAGCCACAGACGGCTGATGTGATCAAACGCCGGGCCGAACTGGCGCAAGCCCTGGGTCGCAATACGGAAGCTGCAACGCTCTGGGAGCGGCACTACCAACAGACCGGCAACCTTGGTTCGCTCAATCAGGCCACGTATCTGGCGCTGAACGCCGGTCAACGCGAACACGCGCAACAGGTGCTCGAAAACGCGTATGACCGTCATGCCGGCAAGTTGCCCGTTGCCCTGCTGCAACGGCTGGCGGGGCTCTATGCCTCGTCGACGCCGACCCCGGCGCAGCAGAAACGCATGGTGTCGCTGCTCAATCGCGTCGATCCCGCCACACGCGGCCAACTGCTGGCGCAACTGGCCGAGAAAGGTCAGTGCGATGCGGTGCAACAAGCCATTGGCGACCACCCGCGGGTCGCAGGCGACTATCGAGCCCTGGGCCGTTGCGCCATGCCGGGCCGGCCGGGTGAAGCCGTCTTCTACTACCAGACCGCGGAAAAACTCGGCGACCGTGGCAGTCGTCTGCCACTGGCGTATGCGCTGGAAGCGTCCGGGGATTCGGCGGGCGCCCTGGCCATCTGGCGCAGCCTGCCGGAGGCTGAGTTGAGCGATAACGCCAAACTGACGGCCAGCCGCAGCGCCCTCACCGCAGGCGACACGCAGCTCGCAGAACGTTACTGGCAACACAGTCGCGCCCGAGGGGCCAATGAATGGGCGCTGGGCGCGGCGATTGCCGACGCGAGCGGCGATCATGTCAAAGCATTGCAACGTCAGCGTTCAGCCTTGCAGCAGGCGCCGGATGCCGGGCATTTCTACGCAGCGTCGGTCACCGCGCAAAAGGCCGGCGAACGGGAACAAAGCACTGCGTGGCTCGCCGAAGCCGTGCGTCGCGAACCGGACAACCCGCGCTATCGCGCCGATTACGGCATGCGTCTGGCGGGGGCCGACACCCGGGAACAGCGCGTACACGCCATCCCTTATCTGCAAAGTGCCACCCGGGATTTTCCGGAAGACTATCGCCTCGGTGAAACCCTGGCGCTGCGTTACGACGAAGTCGAAAACAGCGCGGCAGCGCGCAAGGAATTGCGTCGGATCATTGATCTGGAACAGCACCCGGTGGCCGACGACGATGAGAAGGCCAGCATGGAAGCCAGGCGTTATCGCCAACGCCGCGCCCACGAAACGCTGTCCCGTCGCGACAGCCGCACGCTGGCCAGCACCTGGTCACCGGCCGGCGTCTCGACCAACGACAGCTTCCGCCCCAACGGCACCCTGCGCGATACCTCACGACGCGCCACTTCACAGAACGTGCAAGTGGCGATCTGGGACCATGCGCTCGGTGAAGAGCCGAGTCGCGCTGGCAGCACGTTGTCGGTTTATGGTCGCGTACTGCTTGGCGGTCGGGGCCGGTCGAGTTACGGCGAATCCCTCGGCACCGGCGTGGGTCTGCGTTACAAGCCCTGGGGCACGGCGAACATCAACTTCTACGGCGAGCTCTACAAGCAGAGCTCGTTCGATGGCAACGACAATCAGCACATTAGCCTGGGTCAATTGCTGATTCCTGAAAAACTCGCCGATCAGTTCAACGATCACCGCCAGGACGGTCACACCAGCACCGATTACCTGCTGCGCGCCACAGCCTCGTTTCTTGATCAGGGACGGTTCCGCAACGATTGGCGCATCGATGAAAATGATTGGGAAGAACGCTTCCTCTACCTCGACGCTGCGTGGTGGACCAAGGCCGGTGATCACCAATGGCTGTCGCGTTTCCAGCAAGGTCACACCTGGAAACTGCCGTTCAACGGCGCGCAAACCGTCATGCCATACGGCTTTCTCGAGTTCGCCAACCAGGACCCGAACAATGACTGGCGCCAGGACCTGCGCACCGGTATCGGCCTGCGCTGGCAATGGTGGTTCGACGACGACATCTACAATGCTTACCGTGCGCACCTGACGGTTCGTACCGAGTATCAGCAATCCCTGAGCGGCAACCTGTATGAAGGCGGCAACGGTGTGTTGCTGGGTGTGGAGTTGAATTTCTGATGACGCGTTTTCTCCTGGTTCTTTGCGTGTTAATGAGCAGCACAATGGCCCGCGCCGATGAGCGGATTTTTTACCAACCCCTGAACGTCGACGCCGGTTTGAGCCAGGCGCAATGGCAACGGATCTGGCAGGACACCGCCAAAAACGGCGTACACACCGTCATCGTGCAATGGACGGCGTACGGTGATTCCAACTTCGGCGGCGCCGAGGGCTGGCTCGCCAGCAGCTTGAATCTGGCCCATGAACAGGGCCTGAAACTGGTGCTGGGCCTGAGCATGGACCCGGCCTATTACCAGCGCATCGATGAGCAGGACAGCGCCGGGCTCGCGGTTTATTGGCAGGCGCAACTCGGACAGTCGCTGGCTCAGCAACACCGGCTGCGCCAGGACTGGAAACTGCCGGTGAGCGGTTGGTACCTGCCGATGGAACTCGACGACTTTCACTTCCTGGCGGTGGAGCGACGGCAAACCCTGCAGCGCCAACTCAAGGATTTCGCCGGCAAACTGGACGCACCGTTGCACGTCAGCGCCTTCACTGCCGGCAAACTTGCGCCACAGGTAAACGGCCAGTGGCTGGGTGGACTGGCGAGCGCGGGGGTTAACGTGTGGTGGCAGGACGGCACGGGCACCGGGCGATTGCCGCCACTGGTGCGCAACGGCTACGCCAGCGCACTGCCCTGCCCGGTCGGTATCGTGCGCGAAGCGTTCCGACAAGTCAGCGTCGAGGGCCAACCGTTTCGCGGGGAGCCGGCCACCCCCGACGCCACGTCGGCAGGTTGCCATCCGACGGCGGTGTTTTCCCTGCGTTATCGACCGTGGGGCAAGGTAATTCTCGACAACCAACGCAAGCATCAGGTCAGCGAATAATCACCCGCCAATCCGCGTCAGAAACACCCGCGTCACCCGCCGCTCCTCAACCGCCGTCACGGTCATGCGCCAGCCTTCCCACTCATGGCTGTCGCCAATCATCGGCAGTCGATCCAGCATGCTCATCACCAGCCCCGCCAAGGTCTGATAGTCCTCGGTCGGTTCTACGGCGAACCCGGTACGCTGGCGAACCCGCATCAGGTTCAACGCACCATTGACCCTGAACCCGCCCGGCTCTTCCACCACGTCCGGCCCCTCGATTTCGCTGGCGTCGGGCAACTCACCGGCAATCGATTCGAGAATGTCGGTCATGGTCAGCACGCCCACGAAGTCACCGAACTCATTGACCACAAAGGCGATGTGCGTCGAGGCCTGGCGCATCTGTTCCAGGGCATTGAGAATCGAATAACTGTCCAGCAAGTTGATGGTCTTGCGCGCCAGATGCTCAAGGTCCGGCTCGTTGCCGGCCAGGTATTCCTTGAGCAATTCCTTCTTGTGCACGAAGCCCAGCGGCTCATCCACCGCACCGTCGCGTATCAACGGCAGGCGCGAGTAGGACGAATGCATCAGCCGTGTACGAATGGCTTCTGCGTCGTCGGACAGGTCGATGTGATCGACGTCGGCACGGACCGTCATCAACGTGCGAATCGGCCGCTCGGCCAGTTGCAGCACGCCGCTGATCATCACCCGTTCACGACGGTCGAACAGCTCTTCGCCCGGCGCCTCGCCATTGTCGAGCATGTCGGCAATCTCTTCGCCGACCTCTTCCACCGCCAGTTTGCGACCACCCAGCAAACGCAAGACCGCGTGGGCCGTGCGCTCGCGCATCGGCCGCAGGCCCTGCATGGACTTTTTGCGGCGCGCCCGGGCGATCTGGTTGAACAGCTCGATCAGGATCGAAAAACCAATGGCCGCGTACAGGTAGCCCTTCGGAATATGGAAGCCCAGGCCTTCAGCGGTCAGCGCGAAGCCGATCATCATCAGGAAGCCCAGGCACAGCATGATCACCGTCGGGTGTGCGTTGACGAAACGGGTCAGCGGCTTGCTGGCGACAATCATCAGGCCGATGGAGATGATCACCGCGATCATCATGACCGCCAGCTCATCGACCATGCCCACGGCGGTAATCACCGCGTCGAGGGAGAACACCGCGTCGAGCACCACGATCTGCGCGACGATCGGCCAGAACAGCGCGTAAACCGTGTTGGACGAGCGCTGGCCGACATGGCCTTCAAGTCGCTCGTGCAATTCCATCGTCGCCTTGAACAACAGGAACACACCACCGAACAACATGATCAGGTCACGGCCGGAGAAACTGTGCTCGAACACCTCGAACAGCGGCTGGGTCAGGGTCACTAGCCAGGAAATACTCGCCAGCAGGCCCAGGCGCATCAGCAAGGCCAGGGACAAACCGATGATTCGCGCACGGTCACGCTGCTCGGGCGGCAGTTTGTCCGCCAGGATCGCGATAAACACGAGGTTGTCGATGCCGAGCACCAGCTCCAGCACGATCAACGTCAACAGGCCCAGCCACGCGGTGGGGTCAGCTATCCATTCCATAAAAACGTCTCGATCTCTTCAGTGAATTCAGAATGCCGGGCACGGCAAGGCGCGGCGCAGAGGCCGTTGAGCTGCAATGACAAGGGTGTTCGGAAGGCGAAAGACCGGGTGTTTCGCGTGTATCAGGCGCGCACGATGGCGCCGAGAGGAAGGATAACCGGGAGGCTCCGAGAGGGTGTTCATGCAAGTCCTGAAAGGAAAAAGGCCTTGGAGCGTACAGGTGAAAGCGACTTTTCCTACAGCCAGAAATCATTACAAAATCTGTAGAAGGTCAAAAGATCGCAGCCTTCGGCAGCTCCTACAGAACATCGTCGAACGACTGTAGGAGCTGCCGTAGGCTGCGATCTTTTAACGGTTTTTTACCCGCTCGATATACCGCACCACCGCCGCTGACTTCTCAAACCGCCGATACACCAACGATAGCCACGAGCTCGCCTCACACCCTTTGATCGACCGGTAAACCACACCGGGCAACCCGACGTGCCCGACCACCGACTCCGGCACCACCGCCACGCCCTGCCTCAGCGACACCAGCGCCAGCACCGCCACCAGCCCGCCGGGTTGCGCCCCGAGTTTCGGCGCAAACCCGCCCTCGGCGGCGACTTGCAAGGTGCCGCTGATCTGCTCCGGCAGGATGAACGTCTCGCCCTGCAAATGCTCCGGGCCAATCTCGCTCAAACGGCACAGCCACGACTCGCTCGACAGCCCCAGCACAAAACCTTCCGCGTCGAGGCGAATGGCTTCCAGCCCCTCGGGCAACGTCATGGGTGAACGCACATAACCGATATCGAACCGGCCTTCGAGCACCATCGCCGGCAAGCTCGCCATCGGGCTTTCGCGCACGTTGAGGCTGACGTCCGGGCATTCCCGGCTGAACGCTTGCACCTGCTTTTGCAGCAGGCCCGAGTACACCGCAGAGGCCACGTAACCCAACTCGATATGACCGATATCACCTCGCCCGGCGCGCTGGGCGTTGCGTTGGGCATACTCGAATTGCCGCACCGTCGCCTCGGCTTCGATCAGCAGTGCGGCGCCGGCTTCGGTCAGGCTGACTTCACGGGTCTGGCGTACGAACAGTCGCGTGCCGAGTTCGTTCTCCATGTCCTGGATCTGTCGAGTCAAGGTCGGCGGTGCGATACCGAGTTGTTCGGCAGCACGCGTGAAGTTGCCTTGCCGGGCAACGGCCAGAAAGTAGCGGAAATGCCGTATGTCCATGGGCGCATTAGCTCAAAGGTAATGAAGTGCCGGTTTTCGGCTAACGAAGCGCACAAGCGGTCGCGATAAGCTCATTCGGCAATCACAGTAGAGAGCCCACAGCATGTACGTCAAACCCCTTTTCGCCGTTACAGAAAGCAGCCTTGTGCAAAAGGCAATCCGCTCATGAGCCGCGTCAATCCGCGCCTCACATTGCTGACCGCCTCCGGCGTCTGCTCGTTAATCGTCCTCGACACCAATATCGTTGCCGTCACCCTGCCGACGATTGCCCGGGACCTGGGTGCCAATTTTGCCGACATCGAATGGGTGGTCAGCGCCTACATGCTTGCCTTCGCCGCCCTGTTGCTGCCGGCGGGCAGCATCGCCGACCGCTTCGGCCGGCAGAAAACCCTGCTCTGTGGCCTGGGCATTTTCATTCTGGCGTCTATCGGTTGCGGTGCTGCGCCCAACGCGTTGTTCCTCGACATCGCACGGGCGATCAAGGGGGTCGGCGCGGCGTTGCTGCTGACCTCGGCCCTGGCCTCTATCGGCCATACGTTTCACGATGAAGTGGAACGAGCCAAGGCCTGGGCGTTCTGGGGCGCGTGCATGGGCGTGGCGATGACAGCCGCGCCGACCGTCGGCGGGTTGATCACTGAATTCATTGGCTGGCGCTGGATCTTCTACCTCAATTTGCCGGTGGGCCTGTTCCTGATGGTCATGGTCTGGCGTGCGGTGCCGGAATCCCGCGACCCGCAATCCGCACGCCTCGATCCGTGGGGCAGCCTGGCGTTCAGTGGCAGTTTGCTGTGCCTGATCTGGGGCCTGATCGAGGCCAACCGGATCGGCTGGAACAACCCGATCACTTACGCCCGACTGATTGGCGGCGCGCTGTTACTGGGGTTGTTCGTCGTGATCGAGCGGATGCAGCGGCGGCCGATGGTCGACCTGCAATTGTTCAAACATCCGCGCTTCATTGGCGCGCTGCTGGGGATGTTTGCCTACGCCGGCTGCGCGCAGGTGATGATGACGTTGCTGCCGTTTTATCTGCAAAACGGCCTGGGTTTCTCGGCCATCGCCTCAGGGCTGGGCATGTTGCCGTTTGCCCTGACCATGTTGATTTGCCCGCGTATCGGCGTGCGCCTGGCCAGTCGGTTCGCCCCGGCCACGTTGATGGCGACCGGTTTGACCCTGGTCGGCAGCGGCAATCTGCTCAGTGCCTGGGCGGTCAGCAGCGGCGGTTACCTGCCTTTCGCCCTGGCGATTGCCGTCACCGGCGCGGGGGCCGGACTGCTCAACGGCGACACGCAGAAAAACATCATGGCCTGCGTGCCCAGGGAACGCACCGGGATGGCCTCGGGCATGAGCACCACCATGCGTTTCAGTGCGATCGTGCTGGCGATCGGCGTGTACGGCGCGTTGCTGTCCAGCCATGCCGAACAGTTGTTGCGCGCAGATTTGTCGGCACAAGGCGCGCAATGGCTCGCCCAGACCCAGGGCATCGCGTCGCGGGTGGTGGCCGGTGACATGCCGGCAGCGCTGGACCTGTTGCCGGAAGCGGCACGCAGCGTGGTCGAACCGTTGGCCCGACAGGCGTTCGTCGGCGGGTTCAGTCTCTTGTTGTTGGTCGCCGGATTACTCGCATTGCTGGGGGCGTTGGTGGTGGGCACGCTGATGCGCAATCCGATTCCCGCCCCATCGGCTGGCGCC
>NZ_AKJI01000103.1:0-34800 GCF_000282415.1 Pseudomonas sp. GM60 | reverse complement strand
GGCGATGGCGATCTTCAGGACGCTATCGCCGGCAAGCCGGCTCCTACAGGGATCGTGACGCATTCTGAATTGTGGGTTCACCCAAGATCTGTAGGAGCCGGCTTGCTGGCGATGGCGTCCGCAAGATCGCTATCGCCGGCAAGCCGGGCTCCTACAGGTCAGCGTTTCAATTCAATTGCAGCGTTGAATTGAACTGGCTGATCGCATCCACCACGTGCCGCGAGCCTTGCTGGATTTCCAGGATCACCTCCCCCGCCTCGTTCGCCAGTTCCACCCCAAGGCCGGTGCGGCTCAAACTCGACTGCATACTCGACACCGCGCTCAACGACAAATCGTGGTTTTTGCGCACCACGTCGACAATCTCCAGCGTCGCCTGGCTCGTGCGTGCCGCGAGGCTGCGAACCTCATCCGCCACCACGGCAAACCCTCGGCCGTGCTCCCCGGCCCGCGCCGCCTCGATGGCCGCGTTGAGCGCCAGCAGGTTGGTCTGGTCGGCAATCCCGCGAATGGTCTGAACGATGGTGCCGATGATATCGGACTGTTTGCTCACCGCATCGATACTCAGCGCCGCTTCGTTCAAGTCCCTGGAAATGTCCTGGATGATCTGCACCGTCTGCTGCACCACCTGAGATCCCTTCTGCGCACAGGCATCGTTCTGCACTGAAGTGCTGTGGGCCGACTCCGCAGCCGTTTGCAGCGTGGTCACTTGCTGCGTGATGTCGCTGGCGAACTTCACCACTTTGTACAAACGGCCCTTGGCGTCGAACAACGGGTTGTAGGAGGCTTCGAGAAAAATCGTATGACCGTGCTTGTCTCTGCGTTCGAAACGGTGCGAGTGATATTCGCCGCGATTCAGTGAAGCCCAGAATCCTTTGTAAGACGGCGATTCGGCTTCGGCGCGGTGGCAAAACAGGCTGTGATGCTGACCGACGATTTCGTTGAGCGCGTAATGCGTGGTCTTCAGGAAGTTTTCATTGGCGGTGATTACATTGCCAGCGGGGGTGAATTCGATCACCGCCATCGAACGACCGATTGCCGCGAGCATGCTTTCGTTTTCGTGTTCCTTGTTCACCCTGTCCGTAATGTCGGTGGCGACTTTGATCACACTGCTGACTTGCCGGTCGGGACCGATAACCGGCATGTAACTGGCTTCGAGCCAGATCTCCTTGCCGCCCTTGTTCAAGCGCAGGAAAGTCCCGCTGAGCGACTCGCCACGGGCCAGGTCACGCCACAATTTGGCGTAGGCTTCGCTGCGATAAAACGTTTCCTCACAAAAGATCCGGTGATGTTTGCCGCGCACTTCTTCGGCGCTGTAACCCATGGCTTTGCAAAAGTTGTCGTTGGCATCGAGCACGATGCCGTCAGGGGTGAATTCAATCATCGCCATCGAACGACTGACGGCCGCCAACTTGGCGTTGGCCTCGGTCAGCGCACAGCTGTAGCGCTCGATTTCCTGCAGGTCAGCCTTGTGATGTAGGTTAAACATGGTCGTATCACCCTAAGCGCGGTCGTTTGATTGATGAAAGTTCTTCGGTCTTTCAACGTATCCACCACAACGTTCCATGGAACAGGCACACGCATTCCTCCACGGGAGGAATTGTCAGGTGATCAATGATGTTGAATCGGAGAGTCCATGTGGCAACGCTCTTATCAAGACATCCGTCTCTTGATAGCCCGGGACCGGGCCAGCCCTAACGTTTTCATAAGTAACTCCCTTTATCGTAAAACTCCTTGTTGCTCGCATCGGTGCCTTGGGGTGCGCACTCTGGAAGCGTGCATGCCGGCCTTCACATGGCGACCGACATGGTTCGTCAGGACTGAGCATAGCCAGCCGCAATAGGCTTGCAAGGCCACTAGTCGGCCAGTATTGAGGACAAAAACGGTTCAGCTGACGCCTGATTCAGTGTTCAGCCAGCATGTTCAACAACGCCTGCACCGCTGCCGAGGGTTGTTTGTTTGCGGCGACCACCAAGGCAAACTCACGATCGATACGCGGTTTGACCGGCACCACACGCAGCCCCTGGAGATGGGTGGGTAAGGTCATTTCCGGCACCAGGGTGACTCCGATGTTTTCGCGCACCAGCGTGAACGCACTGCTCCACTCGCGGACCTCGACCCGAACGTCGCGCAATTGCAGACCGGCATCGGCGGCCAGGCTACGGGCGTTGGTCGAACAGCCGCCCGTGGCCAGCACAAACGGCTGCTCTGCCAACTCCGCGAGGGTGACGCCTTGTTCAATCGAGCGGCGTGCCAAGGGATGGCCGCCGGGCAACACCGCGACCCAGGCATCGCGCCCCAAACGCCCGGCATTGCGCTCCGGCGCCGGGTTCAGCACCACACCCACATCCACCAGACCGGCGCCGAGCAGTGCTTCCACTTCATCGTCGCTGACTTCCAGTGCGACCACCTGAATGCCGGGGTAAAGCCGGCTGAATGTGCGCAGCAGCGGCGGCAGAAAGGTTGCCAGCACCATGGGAAAACTCGCCAGGCGAATCGTCCCGCGCTGGATGTCTTTCGCGGCATCGACGGTGCTGCGAATGTTTTCCAGGGCGCCGAGCATGATCCGGGCCTGCTCGATGACCGGCAGGCCGATAGCGGTCGGCAGCGTTTGGCGATTCTCCCGAGTGAACAGCTGCACGCCGAGGGTTTCTTCGATCAACGCCAACGCCTGGCTCGCGCCTGACTGGGTCATGCCGACCCGCTCGGCCGCGCGGGTAATGTTGCCCGTATCGGCCACTGCCACCACCATTCGCCAGTGCATCAGATTCATCATGGCAGTAGCTTTCCTTATGGCGGTTTTCTGAAAGATTAATTTTACCGAGGGCGCCGCGCACTATGACACTGGCGCAAATCCCCAACCAGAGCCCTGCCGATGAAGTTGTATTACGCCCCTCAAGCCTGCTCGCTGGCACCGCACATTGTGCTGCGTGAACTGGACCTGCCGTTCGAGTTGATCCGCGTCGATAACCACACCAAACGGACCGCGAACGGTGCCGATTTCCTCGCCATCAACCCGAAGGGTTACGTCGCGGCGCTGCAACTCGACAACGGTGACGTGCTGACTGAAGGCCCGGCGATCCTGCAATACCTGGCGGACCTGCGACCCGAGGCGAACCTGGCGCCCGTGAACGGAACGTTCGAGCGAGTGCGGTTGCAGGAGTGGCTGAATTTCGTTTCGACGGAGATTCATGGCGGGCTGGGTTGGCTGTTCAACGCGCAGTTCCCCGAGGAGGTGAAAGCGCTGATCAGGGAGAAGCTGTTCAAGCGCTTTGCGGTGTTGTGTCAGACGCTGGAGCGCCAGGATTATCTGCTGGCGGGTGGGTTCAGCGTTGCGGATGCTTACTTGTTTACGGTGTTGCGGTGGGCGCCGTTGTTTGCGATAGATTTGGATCAGTGGCCGGTGTTGATGCGGTTTCAGGCGCGGGTTGATTTGCGACCGGCGGTGCAAGCGGCGTTGGCCGCCGAAGCGGTGTAAGCCTTGAGACCATCGCTGGCAAGCCAGCTCCTACAGGAATTGCATTGCCCTTGCAGGAGCTGGCTTGCCAGCGATAGCGGTGGAACAGACGCAGGAGATTTTACAAACTCGCACTCACTTTGGTCGCCACCTCACCCGGCACCCACCCCTTCCAGATCTGCGGCTGATCGCGCAAAAACGCTTCCGCCACCTGACGCGGTTGCTGGCGTTTTTCGCTCATCTGCGCCAGCGTCTGGTTCAGCAGATCGATCGGGAAATCGACTTTCTCGAAGAACGACACCAAGTCCGGATACTGCGTCTTGAACGGTGCAGACACGCCGATCGCCAGGCTCGCCGGCATCGAGCGCGTGCCTTTGGGGTTTGGGTTGTTGGCATCGGCCAGGGTCTTCCAGGCCTCGGCGTCGAACGGCGGCTCTTCGAGTTTCACCAGTTTGAAGCGACCCAATAGCGGCGTCGGCGACCAGTAGTAGAACAACACCGGTTTGCCGCGACGGATCGACGAGGCCACTTCGGCATCCAGCGCCGCGCCGGAGCCGGTGCGGAAGTTGACGAAGCTGGTGGTCAGGTCATAGGCCTTGAGTTTCTGACTGTTGACGATCTCCGAAGTCCAGCCGGTCGGGCTATTGAGGAAACGTCCGCGACTCGGGTCTTCGGGGTCGCGGAACACGTCTTTGTAGCGCGCCAGATCGGCGACGGATTTCAGCTCCGGCGCCAGCGGTTTGATCCCGCGTTCCGGGTCGCCCTTGATCACGTATTCCGGTACCCACCAGCCTTCGGTGGCGCCTTTGACGGTGTCGCCCAGCCCGAACACTTTGCCTTCCGACGCCGCCTTGACCCACGCCGGACTGCGCCCCGCCCACTCTTCGCCGATCACTTGAATGTCGTTCTTGGCCAATGCCGCTTCGAGGCTGACGGTGCTGCCCGGCAAAGTGTCGGTCGGGTAGCCGTAACCTTTTTCGACGATCAGCCGCAGGATCTCGGTGATCAGGCTGCCGCTTTCCCAGGTGATGTCACCAAAGTGGATCGGCTTGGTTTGTTCCGCGGCGGGAACGTGGGTCGCCACAAGGCTCAGGGCCAGCAGCGAACTGCCGAGCAGGGTTTTGATCGATTTCATGCGGACCTCTGGTGCAAGGGTTCATTGGCGCTGTGCTGGGCGCACAACGCTTGGGAGCGGGTCATGTAGACACTGACCGAACGCTGGGAAATGCCCAGTTCGGCAGCGATTTGCGGGTACGTCAGGCCATCGATGCGCGACAACAGGAACGTCGCACGGACTTTGCCCGGCAAACGCTCAAGCGTTCGGTCGAGGCGGTGCAACGCCTGGGTCAGTTGCAGCAATTCCTCGGGCGAGGACGCTTGGGGCTGATCGAGGTATTGCAGTTGATCGAGGTGCTGACGCTCCAGATCGCGGCGGCGCCAGAGCTGATAAATCAACCGGCGGGCGATGGTGGTGAGCAAGGCGCGGGGCTCGCGAATCGGGGTCAGACCCGGCGATTCGAGCAGTTGCGCGAAGGTCTCGGCGGCGATGTCTTCGACGCTGGAACTGGCCCCGAGAAACTGGCGCAACCGAGCGCACAGCCAGGGGTAATGGGCGCGGAACAATCCGCCCACATCGTTTCGATGGGATACGTCGGTGCCGGACATAGAGGCTCCAAGGGTTAGGGTCGCTGAATGTCCGGTGGTCCGGTGAGGCGAATCCTAGCAAGGAGCCTTATTCTTTAATAATACTTAAAATGCATTTTTATATTCATTTATGGAATTAATGTAGTGTTTGATGAATCGCCTTCGCGGGCAAGCCTCGCTCCTACAGGTGCAGCGCTAGACCTGTAGGAGCGAGGCTTGCCCGCGAAAAATCTCCAGTCAACGCAACCGCCCAAACCCCAACGCCTCGGCTTCCTGCTGATAATCGAGAACAACCTGATAGTCGCTCTCGCTGGCCGGCAACACCTCGTGTAACCCGAGGATTTCGGCGACATCGGGCAATTCCCGCAACGCCTCGTTCATCACCTGCCGCAACGCCTCT
This sequence comes from Pseudomonas sp. GM60, assembly GCF_000282415.1. Classification (NCBI taxonomy): domain Bacteria; kingdom Pseudomonadati; phylum Pseudomonadota; class Gammaproteobacteria; order Pseudomonadales; family Pseudomonadaceae; genus Pseudomonas; species Pseudomonas sp. GM60. The sequence goes on along the minus strand of NZ_AKJI01000103.1, from coordinate 29,302 downwards.
ACCTGTTCATCGGTCGCCGTCGCAACGGTGATATACGGCAAGGTCGGGCTGAACGCGCTACGCACTACCACGCGCAATCCCGCCACTTCCTCTTCGGCGTGCCGCGCCAGGTAGGCGAAGGTCACGCTGTCGATGGCGGCGAGGTCGGCTTGATCTTCACGCAGCCAGCGCAGGCTCTCGCGGTGGCTGCCGCTGATGCCGACGCTGGCGAAGAACTGCCCGTCGCGGTGCAACGGCGCCAGTCGTTGACGCAGCAGGTTCATGCCGCTATTGGAGTCTTCGCCGTTGATCACGCCACGGCTGCCGAAAAACGCGGGCAAGGTCCGGCGTGAATCATCGGCACGGCTCAGCAGCAGACTGCAATGGTTGCCGCCGCTGCTGTCCGGCAGTTCGTAACGAGGCCGGCCGATGACCCGAACCTGGCCGCGCAATGCGGTCATCAGCGGATAGCCACAGGTTTGGGTCAGCAGCAACTGCGGGGACAGCCACAGGTCCATCAGCGACAGCCCTTCGGCGTTGCGGCGGGTAGCGCCCAGACGTTCGAGGATTCGCGTCAGCCAACGCTCGTTGGCCTGGCGGATGGGTTCGGGGGCGACGTACATCAGTAATTCGGTGATGTGCTTAGTCATCAAAATCTTCCCATACAACGAACATCTACTGTAGGAGCCGGCTTGCTGGCGATAGCGGTGTGTCATGTTGCATTGATGGGACTGATACACCGCCATCGCCAGCAAGCCGGCTCCTACAAGGGGATGCGTTTGCAATCAGTGGAATGGGTGTTTCGGGCTGTCGATCGCCTTTATCCCGTTCTCACGCCACAACTGAGCATAACCCTGCACCAGAAAGCCGCCGCTGCGCGCCACCCATTGCTCGCGGCGCGCGTGGTAGGCGCGGGGCAAGTCGTACCAGGGCAGGCCCGGCAAGTCGTGATGCACCAGATGAAAATTCAGGTTCAGGAACAGCCAGCGCCATGGCCAGCCGGCTTCATTGAGCACGGTGCGTTGCTCGGGTTGCGCATGGGGACGGTGCTCATAGTAGGAGCGGATCATTGCAATCGACAGCGCCGGCACGCTGATCAGCAACAGGTAATGCCACACCGGCACCACGCTGCAATGGGCGATGAACAGCAACATCGACACGGTCAGTGCGCCGTGGCTCAGCCACATCAACCAGGCCTGTCGATCACCCGATTTCAGGCGCTGCAGTTCTTCGCGCGCCAGCGCCAGCAAGGCCAGCGGCGCACCGATTATGAAGCGTCCGAGTACGGTTTTGTTCAACCAATGCAGGCTCTGTTCAAACACGGAACTGCCCTGCCACCGCTCGGCACTCAGGTAACGGCTTTCCGGATCGATGCCCGGCAAGGTCAGGTCTTCGTCGCGGTGATGCAGCAGATGGCTGTCGCGATACAACGTGTAGGGGTACCAGACGGCGAACGGTGCGTAACCGAGGATTTTGTTCAGCGCGGTCCAGCGGGTGGGATGACCGTGGAGCAATTCGTGCTGCACCGACAACCACAGCACCACCAGCGGAATCAGCAACAACGTGCTCCACCAGACGCCCAATCGATTGCTGGCCAACACGATGCTGAACCAGCCGCCGTAAACGCCGATCAGCAGCAACCAGGTCGGCCACTCGGTGCGAGCAGTCAGGCGCTGGCGCAGGGTTTCGATTTCTTCTCGGTGGGCACTATCGAAGTAATGGGGCATGGCGTTGCTCAGATCGGGGACCAGTCCCCTTCTGTGCAATGGCATCGGGAAATCTTGCAGATTATTTTTTCGCTGTCTGTAGGAGCCGGCTTGCTGGCGATTCAGGCAACGCGGTCTGCCTGACACACCGAGTGGTCTGAATCGCCAGCAAGCCGGCTCCTACAGGGGGGCGTGCGTTTCATGCTTACCGCTTAATGGCCGAACACACCCACCTTCTTGGCCTTCTTGTCCGCGCGTTTTTCATCGGCGGTTTTCGCCGGTTTCTTCTTCGCTGCTTTTTTTGAATCCATGCCTTTGGCCATGATACGTACTCCACTCATACGGGATGTGAGATCAGGTATACACCTATCCCCGGCCGCCCGTTCTTTTATAATCGCCCGCTTTGCGCACACACAGACCCGCCCCATGACCGACACTCAATACACCTTGCTCGACGAGCCGTTATGGCCCCTGATGAACAAGTTTTATCGCGCCCACCAATCGTCGATGAAGGCGGTCCGCGACGCTCAATTGTGGGTTGCCCGGCGCAACGAGATCATTGCGGCGCTGTGCTTGCGACCGGTCTCGGGCGGGCATTGGTTGACCGGTTTGTTTGTCGATCCGGCCTGTCGTGAACAAGGGATCGCAGCGACACTGATTGCCGAAGCGGTGAACGGTCTCGACCAACCGGTGTGGCTGTTCTGCCACCCGGACTTGCGGGGCTTTTATGAGCGTCGCGGGTTTACCTTCGATCCGCCCATGCCTTACGCGATGGTCGAACGCTTGAGCCGCTATGCGCGCAGCAAACCGATGATTGCGATGGGGCTGGATCCGGCTGGATAGGCGTGTGGACCCAATGTGGGAGCGGGCTTGCTCGCGAATGCGCAATGTCAGTCAGCATTGATGTAGCCTGACACTGCGCATTCGCGAGCAAGCCCGCTCCCACAGGGGATTATGGTGGTTTCAATCGTCGGCGTTGGGATCTAGATCCGGAAACATCACTTCGGTGAACCCGAATTTGCTGAAGTCGGTAATCCGTGACGGGTACAACCGGCCGATCAGGTGATCACACTCGTGCTGCACCACACGGGCGTGAAACCCCGAAGCGATGCGCACGATTGGCTCGCCTTTCGGGTCAAAACCTTCATAGCGAATTTGCTGGTACCGACTCACCGCACCGCGTAATCCGGGCACCGACAGGCAGCCTTCAAACCCCTCTTCCATCACCGGGCTCAACGGCGTGATCAGCGGATTGATCAGGATCGTCTGCGGCACCGCTTCAGCGTCCGGATAACGCTCGCTGTGCTCGAAGCCGAAGATCACCAGTTGCAGGTCGACGCCGATCTGCGGCGCGGCCAGGCCCACCCCGCCGACGCTTTCCATGGTCTGGAACATGTCGTCAATCAGTTGCCACAGCTCCGGGCTGTCGAACATCTCGGCGGGGACCGGCGGCGCAATGCGCAGCAGGCGCTCGTCGCCCATTTTCAGGATTTCACGGATCATTTGATGACTTCGTCAGTGGGTGGTTTCACCGAGTGATCCCGGCCCAGTCCGGAAACGTGATGTTTCTCTTCGTGGACAGGACCGTGCTCGCCGGGGACCTTTTCGCCAGGGTCCTTGCCTTCGGTCGACATGTGTTCGATCACCGCATTCATTTCCGCGCCAAGCAGCAGCACTGCCGCGGAAATGTAGAAGTACAGCAACAGCACGATGATCGCGCCGATACTGCCATACATGGCGTTGTAGTTGGCGAAGGTCTTGACGTAAAACGCAAAGCCCAACGACGCGATGATCCACACCACCACCGCCAGCACCGAGCCTGGGGTGATGAAACGAAACTCCTGTTTGACGTCGGGCATGACGTAATAGATCAGCGCCACGGCAATCATCATCAGGATCACGATGACCGGCCAGCGAGCGATGGTCCAGACCGTGACAATAAAGTCTTCAAGGCCGACCTGCGCGGCGATCCAGCCCATCACTTGCGGCCCGAGCACCATCAGCGCGGCGGCAATCAGCAACATCCCGGCAATGCCGATCGTGTAGAAAACCGACAGCGGAAAACGCTTCCAGAACGGCCGGCCTTCGACCACGTCATACGCGGCGTTCATCGCGCTCATCATCAGTCGCACGCCGGCCGAGGCCGTATACAGCGCGATGACGATACCGACCGAGAGCAAGCCACCCTTGGATTGCTGGAGCTGGTCGATCACCGGGTTCACCTGCTCCAGCGCCTGGGGCGGCAGGACCAGTTCCGATTGCAGGCGCAGCCAGGAAAAGAAGTCCGGCAGGTGCAGGAAACCGATCAGGGCAATCAGGAAAAGAATGAAGGGAAACAACGAAAACAGCATTTGATAGGCCAACGCCGAGGCATAGGTCGACATCTCGTCGGCGACGAACTCGGTGACCGTGCGCACCATCACGCGATGGAGGGGCACACCTTTCATGTCCGGGAAAATCATTAGCGTCTCCTTTCGCCGCAATGGGGTTGAAGTCGTGGCGACTCGGGGGCCGTTTTCTACATCAAAGTAGCCTACTTGGCGACTTTGAAACAATTTCCGTGCGCAAGTTCAGGCTGACACAAAAACGACATTTCATCGTTCCGTGCAGGTTGGGCTTTATGTTTGCCGACCAACCCCCGAGAATGCGCAACGTATTCAGGCCACGGCCCTGAAGATCCAATCCCGTAGGAATGTTATGAAACTCGATAAAAAGCAGGCCATTGCCCGCAGAAACCAGGAACTCGGCGGTGCTGTGCTTGGCGTCAACAACTGCCATTTCGCCGAATTGAACCGTAACCGCAACATCTGGTGGTTCGATCTCCCGGTGGCGCGCCTGGCCATTGGTCAGTACGAATGGATTCACCTGCTGATGCACACGCCGGACACCGACGAACTGCTGCACCTGAAAGTGCCGACGGTGTTCCTGCGCGAGAAACTCGAAGGGCTGGTGGTGCGTAACCAGGGCAAGCGCAAGGCTGCGCTGAGCCTGGAGTTGAGTGCGGACAAGGATTCGTACCTGCAGGACATGCGCCCGGCGGGCACCAACGTCAATTTCGCGCCGTTCCGCCAATAACATTGTAGGAGCCGGCTTGCCGGCGATAGCGGTGTGTCAGTAAACATTGATGTGCCAGATGTACCGCCATCGCCGGCAAGCCGGCTCCTACAGGTCCAACAAAAAGCCCCGCATCTGCGGGGCTTTTTGCTGGATTACGCGGTGGTCTTCTTCGCGTTGATCTTCTTCAGCTCTTCATCACGCAATTCCCGACGCAGGATCTTGCCAACGTTGGTCGTCGGCAGCGCATCGCGGAACTCGACGGCTTTCGGCACTTTGTAGCCGGTGACGTTCGCACGCATGTGCTCCATCACTTGCTCCTTGGTGAGGGTCACGCCCGGTTTGGCAACGATGAAAATCTTGATCGCCTCGCCCGACTTCTCGTCCGGCACGCCGATGGCCGCGCATTGCAGCACGCCCGGCAGGGTCGCGAGCACGTCTTCGAGCTCATTCGGGTACACGTTGAAACCGGACACCAGGATCATGTCTTTCTTGCGATCGACAATGCGCATGTAGCCGTCAGGCTGGATCAGCGCGATGTCACCGGTCTTCAACCAGCCTTCGCTGTCGAGCATTTCGTCGGTGGCTTCCTGACGCTGCCAGTAGCCCTTCATCACCTGCGGACCTTTCACACACAGCTCGCCGATTTCGCCCAACGGCTGTTCAACGCCGGCATCGTCGATGACTTTGCACAGGGTCGACGGCACCGGAATGCCGATGGTGCCGATCTGGATGTTCTGGATCGGGTTCACGGTGGCCACCGGGCTGGTTTCGGTCATGCCGTAACCTTCGCAGATGGCGCAACCGGTGACCGCTTTCCAGCGTTCGGCCGCGGCCAGTTGCAGGGCCATGCCGCCCGACAGGGTGACTTTCAGCGCCGAGAAATCCAGCTTGCGGAAGCCTTCGTTGTTGCACAGGGCCACGAACAGCGTGTTCAGGCCGACGAAGCCGCTGAACTTCCACTTCGACAGTTCCTTGACCATCGCCGTCAGGTCGCGCGGGTTACTGATCAGGATGTTGTGGTTGCCGATCAGCATCATCGCCATGCAATGGAAGGTGAACGCATAGATGTGGTACAGCGGCAGCGGCGTGATCAGGATCTCGCAACCTTCATTCAGGTTGGACCCCATCAGCGCCTTGCACTGCAACATGTTGGCGACGAGGTTGCGATGGGTCAGCATTGCGCCCTTGGCCACGCCGGTGGTGCCGCCGGTGTATTGCAGCACCGCCACGTCGCTGCTGGCCGGGTTGGCTTCAGCCACTGGCTGGCCATGGCCCTTGCTCAACACGTCGTTGAACTTGATGGCTTTGGGCAAGTGATACGCCGGGACCATCTTCTTCACGTACTTGATGACGCTGTTGATCAGCAGGCGCTTGAGCGGCGGCAGCAGGTCGGCGACTTCGGTGACGATGACGTGCTTGACGCCGGTTTTCGGCACGACGGCCTCGGCCAGATGCGCCATGTTGGCCAGGCAGACCAGGGCTTTGGCACCGGAGTCGTTGAACTGGTGTTCCATTTCCCGCGCGGTGTACAGCGGGTTGGTGTTGACCACGATCAGCCCGGCGCGGATGGCACCGAACACAGCGACCGGGTACTGCAAGACGTTGGGCAGCTGCACGGCGATTCGATCGCCCGGCTGCAAGTCGGTATGCTGTTGCAGGTAAGCGGCAAAGGCACCGGACAATTCGTACAGTTCACCGTAGGTGATTGTCTTGCCCAGGTTACTGAATGCCGGCTTGTCGGCGAAGCGTTGGCAGGACTGTTTCAACACTGCCTGAATATTCGGATACTCGTCCGGATTGATGTCGGCAGCAATCCCGGCAGGGTACTTATCCTTCCAGAAGTCTTCGATCATGGAAGCCCACTCCTCAGCAACGCGAATTCAAATACCGCATTTGATGCGATTATTATTGGTGTTTGATTATTGGTGAGTCTGGGCTTTTTACAGAGGCCGAGAGGTCACAAAGCGCGCCGAGAGTAGCAGCTTTGCCAAGGGCCGACTAGAGCCAAAAGCGGCCTCTACAGTCACATTAGTGGCTCAAGAATGACAAGCGGTCATTTTAGAGCAAAAAACCTATATATCGCTGAAAGCCTTTAAATCCGGGCTTTACCTGACAATGTAGGAGCGAGCCTGCTCGCGAAAAACGCCCAGACAACGCGATCATTCAGACACGGCGCGTTATCGTTGACGTCCATCGCGAGCAGGCTCGCTCCTACAGGGAACCGCGCGAAACGCGGCCATTTATCGGTTACGCGATATCCCGCAACTCCCGCCGCAGAATCTTGCCCACCGGCGTCATCGGCAACGACTCACGCAACACGATGTGCTTGGGCACTTTGTACGCGGTGAAGTTTTCCTTGCAGTAAGCCTTCAACTCTTCAAGGCTGACCCCCGACTCACGCGCCACCACAAACAACTTCACCGCCTCGCCCGAACGTTCGTCCGGCACACCGATGACGGCGCAGTTGGCGACTTTCGGGTGAGCCATCACCACGTCTTCGATTTCGTTCGGATACACGTTGAAACCCGAGACGATGATCATGTCTTTCTTGCGATCGACGATGCGCACAAAACCGTCCGGGTCGATCACCGCGATGTCGCCGGACTTGAACCAGCCTTCGGCATCCAGCACTTCGGCGGTGGCTTCGGGTTTCTGCCAGTAGCCTTTCATGATCTGCGGGCCCTTGATGCACAGTTCGCCGCGCTCGCCCAACGGTTGCTCGACGCCTTCGTCGTTGATGACTTTCAACGTGGTGCCCGGCACCGGCAGGCCGACCGTGCCGATCCGCGATTTGTCGCCGTACGGGTTGGTGCACGCCACCGGCGAGGTTTCGGTCAGGCCGTAACCTTCGGTGATGCGGCAACCGGTCAGTTGCTCCCAGCGCTCGGCGGTGGCCTTGACCAGCGCGGTACCGCCGGAGTTGGTGAGCTTGAGGCTGGAGAAATCCAGGGTCTTGAAGTCCGGATGGTCCATCAACGCGACGAACAGCGTGTTGAGCCCCAGCAACGCCGAGAACCGCCAGTTTTTCAGCTCCTTGATGAAGCCCTTGATGTCTCGTGGGTTGGTGATCAGCACGTTGTGGTTGCCGGTCACCATCATGCACATGCAATTCGCCGTGAATGCATAGATGTGGTACAGCGGCAGCGGCGCGATCATCACTTCCTGCCCTTCGCGCAGCAACGGCTGACCGTCAGCGCCGAACTGGCCGAGGCAGGCGCGTGCCTGCTGCATGTTCGCCACCAGGTTGCCGTGGGTCAGCATCGCGCCCTTGGCCAGCCCGGTGGTGCCGCCGGTGTATTGCAGCACGGCGATATCGTTGAGGCCGGCGTTCAACGGCTTGATGCCCAGGCCCCGGCCCAGACGCAGAGCGCTCCTGAAGGAGATCGCCTGCGGCAAGGCGTAGTCCGGGACCATTTTCTTGACCTTGCTGACCAGCGTATTGACCAGCCAGCCCTTGGCGGCAGGCATCAGGTCGCCCATCTTCGCTTCGATCAGGTACTGGATGTCGGTGTCGGCCAGCACTTCCTGGACCTTCTGCCCGAATACGTTCAGGTAAACCAGTGCCCGGGCACCGGAATCCTTGAACTGATGACGCATTTCCCGCGCGGTGTACAGCGGGTTGGTGTTGACCACGATCAGCCCGGCGCGCAACGCACCGAACACGGCAATCGGGTAATGCAGGACGTTGGGCATCTGCACCGCGATGCGATCACCGGGCTCCAGATCGGTGTGGGCTTGCAGGTAACCGGCGAACGCGGCGCTGTAGCGTTCCAGTTCGGCGTAGGTCAGGGTGACGCCCATGTTGCTGAAGGCCGGGCGGTCAGCAAATTTTTTGCAGGAACGCTCGAACACCTCGATCACCGACTTGTAAGCCCCTTGTTCGATGTCCAGGGGTACGCCGGCCGGGCGTTTGTCATTCCAGAAATCAGGTTGCATTGTTCTTATCCTCTTTACCTGAACCTATCCGGGGCCGCTTTTGTGTCACCTTTGAAAAAGCGGAGCTTCACGGACACTAGCAGCTATGGCGAATCAGGCAAATATGCCAACAACCGTCATTGACCGTGTGAATCTCGGTGCCGTGGTGCGGCCTGATCAGACGGCAAGCGCAGGATGCGCTATACAATGGGCCGAGCCCATGCAAAGGAATCGCCATGATCCACGACACCTTCTGGCTGACCGCGAGTGACCGCAGCCGCCTCTTCGTCAACCAGTGGCTGCCCGCAGCGCCGTTGAAAGCGGTGATCCTGCTGGCCCACGGCATGGCCGAACACAGCGGTCGCTATGCGCGCCTGGCAGAAAAGTGCTGCGCACAGGACTACGGTGTGTACGCGCCGGACCTGCGTGGACATGGCAAAACTGCCGAAAACGGGACACTCGGTCATTTCGCCGACGACGATGGCTGGTGCAAGGTGGTCGGCGACCTCGCCAGCCTCAATCAGCACATTGGCCAGCATCATCCCGGCGTGCCGATCGTGCTGCTCGGCCATAGCATGGGCAGCTACATCGCCCAGGCTTATCTGCTGCATCACAGCGCCAGCCTGCACGGCGCGGTGCTCAGCGGTTCGAACTTCCAGCCCGTGGCGCTTTATCGCGCGGCACGGCAGATTGCCCGCCTGGAACGACTGCGCCAAGGGCCGAAGGGCCGCAGCGCGCTGATCGAATGGCTGTCGTTCGGCTCGTTCAACAAGGCCTTCAAACCGGCCCGCACCCGGTTCGACTGGCTCAGCCGCGACCCGGCGGAGGTCGATCTGTACGCCAACGACCCGCTCTGCGGCTTTCGCTGCACCAACCAACTGTGGATCGATTTGCTCGGCGGCTTGCAGCAAATCAGCAAAGCGTCCAATCTCGCTCAGATCGATCCGGGCCTGCCGTTGCTGGTGATTGGCGGTGAATGTGATCCGGTGAGCGAAGGCAAGCGTCTGAAAGATCTGGCCGATGCGCTACGCGCCGCGGGCAGCCAGAGCCTGCAACTGACGATTTACCCGCAGGCACGGCACGAACTGTTCAACGAGAGCAACCGCGATGAGGTGACGGCCGATGTGCTGGGCTGGATCGCACAAGCCCTGAGCCACCGCCGCCCGCCCCGATCCGAATAGTTTTTTTGTGGTTTTTTTATTTGTCACAGGAATTGAAACAGATGACCCAGGTTACCAACACCCCGTACGAAGCCCTCGAAGTCGGCCAGACCGCCAGCTACAGCAAGACGGTCGAAGAGCGTGACATTCAGCTGTTCGCCGCCATGTCGGGTGACCACAACCCGGTGCATCTGGACGCCGAATTCGCCGCCGGCACCATGTTCAAGGAACGCATCGCGCACGGCATGTTCAGTGGCGCGTTGATCAGCGCTGCAGTTGCCTGCGAGTTGCCTGGGCCGGGGACTATTTATATCGGTCAGCAGATGAGCTTTCAGAAGCCGGTGAAGCTTGGCGATACGCTGACGGTGCGTCTGGAGATTCTGGAGAAGTTGCCGAAATTCCGTGTGCGCATTGCCACCCGCGTGTTCAACCAGCGCGATGAGTTGGTGGTGGATGGCGAAGCGGAGATTCTGGCACCACGTAAACAGCAGACCGTGACGTTGACTAGTCTGCCGGCGATCAGCATCGGCTGAGTACGGCGCTCAACTGTAGGAGCCGGCTTGCTGGCGATGCGTACGCCTCGGTATCTCAGGGAAACCGCGTTGATCCCATCGCCAGCAAGCCGGCTCCTACAGTGGCTGCGATCTTTTGATCTTATGGCCCCTCCTGCACCTGCACACTCGCTGTCATCCCCGAACTCAAATTGATCCCCTCGGGCACCTTGTCCAGTTTGATTCGCACCGGAATCCGCTGCGCCAGTCTCACCCAGTTGAATGTCGGTTCCACCTCCGCCAATAACTGCCCATCCGGCGTGGTGTTGCGATCGGTAATCCCGCGACTGATGCTTTCCACCTGCCCTTCCAGCGCCTCTCCCGCGCTCATCAACCAGACCTTCACCGGATCGCCGACGCGAATCCGCGGCAGTTTGGTTTCTTCGAAATACGCCTGCACATAAAACGTTGAATCATCGATCAACGCCATCACCGGTTGCCCGGCATTCACGTAATTGCCCTGGGCCAGACGCAGGTTGGTGATGTGGCCGCTGCGGGGCGCGTGGACCTGACTGCGGGCGAGGTTGAGTTCGGCGACCTTGGCTTCGGCCTGAGCTTCACGCAGTTCGCCACGAGCGATGCCGGCGTTGATTTGCGCATTCTCGCGCAGCTCGGCACTGATCGCTTGCGGGCCGAGGCTGGCGCGACGACTGGCTTCACGCTCGCGCAGGTTGAGTTGCTGTTGACGGGTTTGCACCACCGCTTGCGCCTTCTCCAGCGCCGCTTCAAACCGATCGCGGTCAATGCTCAGCAACAGATCGCCGGCCTTCACCGGCTGGTTGTCGAAGGCCTTGAGTTCACGCACCCAGCCCGACACATCCGGGGCGATGACCACCACGTCGGCACGAATCCGCGCGTCCCGGGTCCACGGCGTGAGCATGTAGTACTGCCACAAATGGAAACCGGCAAAAATCGCCAGCGCCACCAGGCACAGGGTTACCGCGACACGCACGGGTGTACGCATGTTCAACTCCTTATAAAGGTCCAAGGACGACGGTGATCAGGGTCAATACACAGACGTACAAGGCGCAATCGAATAACGCTTCGTGCCAGATCCAGCGACCGGCCGGGGTCAGGCGCAACAGCAGGCGCAAGACCCCGGTGACCAGCAGCGCCAGCACCACATAAATCAAAAACGGACTGAGCAGCACGCCGCCCACCGACCATTCACGCAAGCCCATGGCTTTGCTCCTGTTGATGGCACCAGGCGCGCCAGCTGTTCTGCAATTGCAGCACCGCGCCCTGGGCCAGTTTCACCGGGTCGCTGGGTGGCAACGCGTACAAGGTTTTCAGGAATTCTTCGCTGGGTTGTTCCAGCGCATCCGCGCAGTGGCCGGCCGGGCCTTGTTCGAGGATGTTTTCCAGTTGTTCGAGATAACGCCGCTGCGCTGCATTGACCGGTGCCTGCGCCGCCGCCAGGCTCAAGCGCAAATGCAACAGCTCGTCGCCGATGTCGAGACCGAGCAAGCCGTCGTCCCAGCGGCTGCGCGCCGGTTCCGGCAGCTCCGGGTAGTGCCGCGCCAGTTGCAGCAAGCGGTCGGCCATGCGTCCGCCGAACCAGCTTTCGGCACCGCGCAGATTGCGTCGGGTCAGGCGCACCAGGTCGTCGAGGGTCGCCGCCAGCAAACGCCGACCGTGCCACGTCGGGTTGCGCAGGATCAGCAAGTGGAAGGCCAGCACCGCCGCACCGACGCCCACCACCATGGCTTGAGCGCTGTTGAAGAACGTCGCGACATCAAACTTCATCGCGTTGAGCGGTGACACCAGCACAATGAAATGCAGACAGAACGACGTGGCCGTGGCGCCGATCTGCGGCCTGGCCATGCCCAGCGCACCGAAAAACAAAGGCACGCCCATGCCCATGCAGAGCAGCGCAAAACCACTCCATTGCGGCAGCAGAATCTGCCCGACGAAAAACGCCGCCGGGATCGCCAGAAATATCCCGCGCATGAAACTCATGCCGATTTGCGCGCCGTTTTCGCGACTGGCGAACAGGCTGCACACCACACACGTCAGCACCAATGCGCCCGAAGCGGCAGGCCATGCAGTGGCCAGCCAGAAACACGACACCACCAAAAACGCCAAGGCACTGCGCGCGCCGAACACCAGCGCCAACGACAGGTCGCGGTGCGGTGTCAGGGTGCGCGGCGGGTCGACGGTTTCCTTGCCCTCCTCCACCGCCGTCAATGCCGCGCTCGCCGCCATCGCGGTATCCATCAGCAGGGTGAAACGGACCAGACAGTAACTCTGCGCAGAGCTGATCTGCGGGTCATGACTGGCGTCGAGCAAGCGCGGGCGCAAGGTTTGCAGCATTGCAGTGTCCGGGCTGGCGAGCGCTTGCTGAACCTCGGTCATCCATGGCATCAATTGCTCGGCTTCCTGCGGTTCAAGTTGCTTCCATTGCCGGCGCACCGAGCGTGCGATGCGCAGCAACATCAACAGTTTCTGGCTCAATCCGCTGATGGCCCGCGCACGTTGCCGGCCCAGCCCGCCTTCGAACCAGGCATGTTCGCGCTGGGCATCCACCGCGACGATGCGACCAAGGATTTCCAGCAGCCCCTTGCGCGCCTGACCGTCGCCGGCCAGGGTTGCGCGTGCGGCGTTCATCCCACTCTGCCACGCCGTTCGCGCCTGATCCGCCAGTTGCCGTTCGACCCGCATCGGCCATAGCAGCGCGCTGGCGGCGGTGGCGCAGAGAATGCCCAGACAGATTTCCGTGCAGCGCGCCACGGCTTGGTCAAACACCGTCAGCGGGTGGCTGATGGCGGGTAATGCGATGATCGCCACCGTGTAACCGGCCAACACAAACGAATAGGACCAGGCACTGCGCAGCAGCGTCGAACTCGCCGTACACAACCCGAGCCACAACGCCAATGCCAGCAAAAACAGCCACGGCGTCTGGGCGAACAGGCCCATGAACACCACCGACATGAACGTCCCGATCAGCGTCCCCAGCAGCCGCGCCAAACCTTTTTGCACCACCATCCCGGACAACGGCTGAGCGACGATGAACGCCGTCATCAGCGCCCAGGCCGGTTGCTCAAGGCCCCAGCGCAATGCCAGCCACAATGCCAGACCGCCACCGAGTAACGTCTTGATCGCGAACTGCAAGGCGCGGCGGTCAGGCGCGAATAAAGCCTGCAAAGTGATAGGCACGTAAAGCACTCTTGAAAGGACGATTTAACGATAGTCGGGTTCATCGAAGTGACCGGGAAATCAAATTATTAGCTGGCTATCTATCAAGCGTCCAGCGCTAAAACCCAGGCACAAAAAAACGCCAGGCTGGCTGGCGTTTTTGACAGGCTTTACGCGCTTACGAGCGTGCGCGAGCCTGGTTTCGCAGGGCTTTCACCTGATCGTGATTGCGTTGCACGCCGTGATACTGACGTTCAACCAGGTCACGAATGCCCACCAGGTTGTGTTTGTTGATTTTCTCGATGGCTTCTTTGTAAGCCTTCAGCGCATGGTCTTCGCCGCGTTCGGCCTCGTTCAGCACGGCTTCTTCATCCTTGCCGGTGAACACCGCTTTCACGTCGACCCAGCGGCGGTGCAGGTCACCACTGACGCTGGTGGAAGTTTCCGGATCGCCGCCCATCGAACGCACCGCAGCCTGCAGTTCGGAAGCCGCAGTGGCGCAGTCAGCGGAGCGAGTGATGAACAGTGTTTTCAGTTCTGGATGCTTGATGTCTTCAGCGCAAGTCTTGAACCCTTCCTGACCGTCTTTGCTGGTTTCAATCAGGTCGTTGAGTACAGAGATCGCTTCTTTATTAATGTCGGTCATTTTTCAATTCCTTGCGGGTTGATGAAAGATGCAACAGGTATTGCACCCTGCATGCCAGCCTTGAACTGATAATTTATTTGTTAATTTTCAACAACTTAGTTTTAAAGAGAAAATCTGTATCCGTTTTTTTTGCATGATCTGTCAATTGGCCTGCATGCAGAATGCCTGTATTTTCCAAGGCTGTTGAATCAAGACGATCGATTGATGAACCCTGAAAAACTCGAACTGCTGATTACCCGCGAAATGCCCTTCGGCAAATACAAGGGCCGCATCATTGCCGACCTGCCCGGTCCCTACCTGAACTGGTTTGCCCGGGAAGGTTTCCCCCATGGCGAACTGGGTGGGCTGCTGGCCCTGATGCAGGAAATCGATCACAACGGCTTGTCGGAACTGCTTGAACCGCTGCGCGCCAAACACGGCAAACCCGCCCCTCGCCACTGAGCCGTCCCCATGCCCGATAACACCCGCCGTGCCCGTGATGAAATGTTCTGGCAAACCTTTGCCGACCGCTATGCCGTCGAACCCGGCCCGATCAACCTCGAGAACGGTTACTTCGGCCGCATGTCGCGCACGGTGATCGAGGAATACCAGCGCAACATCGAACTCATCAACCGCGGCAACTCGGTGCATGTGCGCCAGCGTTTCGAACAGGGCGAAAGCCTGGCGATCGTGAAACGTCTCGCCGACCTGATGGGCGTAACAACCGAATCCGTCGCCTTCACCCGCAACGCCTCGGACGGTTTGCAATCGCTGATCCGCAATTACAATCGCCTGCAACCCGGTGACCAGGTGCTGATCTGCGATCTGGAATACGACACGGTCAAAGGCGCCATGCGTTGGCTGGCCCGGCATCGCGGCGTGGAAGTGATCGAGATCGAACACGCCCACCCCGCCAGTTTCGACAGCCTGCTGACGACTTACCGCGACGCCTTCGTGCGTTACCCAAAGCTCAAATTGATGGCCCTGACTCACGTCACTCACCGCACTGGCCTGGTGATGCCGGTGCAGGCGATTGCGGCCGCCGCCAGGGAGCACGGGATCGACGTGATCCTCGACGGGGCCCATGCGCTCGGCCAGATCGAGTTCAGCCTCGATGACCTCGGCATCGCGTTCGCCGGTTTCAACCTGCACAAGTGGATCGGTGCGCCGCTGACCCTGGGCTTCATCTACATCGCCCCGGAGCGCCTCGCCGACATCGACCCGGACATGGGCGAGATGCATTTCCCGATCACCGACATTCGCGCCCGTACGCCGTACAGCACACCCAACATCCCGGCGTTGCTGACCCTGCCGCTGGTGTTCGAAGAACATCGGGCGATGGGCGGTTCCGCCGCCAAGGGCGCCCGGCTCAATTACCTGCGCAACCGCTGGGTCAGCGCCGTCCGTGACTTGCCGGGCATCGACGTCATGACCCCGGACGATCCACGACTGTATTGCGGCATCACGTCGATGCGCTTTAGCCGGCATGCCGACCAACAAGCGATGGCCGGGCGGCTGCTCAAGGACTTCAACCTGTTTACCGTGGTGCGCAGCGGCGCAGCGAGTGGTCCGTGCATCCGCATCACGCCGGGACTGACCACCACTGCAGCAGACATGGATGCGCTGAGCGCGGCACTGAACGAGCTGCGCTGACGTCACACGGTGTACTTGTCGAAGTCCTCCGGCTTGAGCTGTGATGAAATCGCGAACGTGTCGATGCCAATAGTCATCTGCCCGAAAAAACCGTCTTCTTTCGAATCTCGACCGAGGGTGTGAACGTTCAGGGTCGAGGCTGCGCCGCCCATGCTGGTGTAGAAATAGTCCTCGTCGTTGGTCAGCGCGGTGACGGTTCGGCCGCTGTATTCCCTGGCATTGAGCACCGAACGTGAGGCCACTTCGGGGAAGTACAGTTGGCCGACCCAGGCAACGTGGCGCTCTTCGAGGTAGTTGTTGCCGGCGGTCACTCGAATCGCGACGTGAATGTGCAGCGCGCGACCGGCATAGAACCCCGGATAGATCGTGGTGAAACGCACGATGCCCTTCTGGTCGGTGAATTGCCCGCCGCGCAGATACGTGTCGTCGTCGGTACGCGGGACCGCGCCGATATCGCCGACATCGACTTCCTTGTCCGGGTTGACCTTGCTCCACCCCGAATAGGCGCCTCGGGCATTGCAATGCCAGATATCGACGATGGCCCCGTTGACGGGCTCACGGGTCATTGCATCGATGATCGTCAACCGTAGGACCAGCGGAATACCGTCCAGACCTTCGCTGATGTTTCGCCTGATCAGTTTCGGGTTGCGAAAATACGGACCGACGATCTGTTCGGGGGACAGCAGGTAAGCCGGTTGTGTGGATGTCACTGAGGTGTTGTCGTCCATGACGTTCTCTCTTCCATAAGATGAACGCAGGTTAACGCGGGACCGGCGGCGAGATGCGGTAACTATGTATCGCATGATGTCCTTGTAGGAGCGAGCTTGCTCGCGATGGACGTCAACGATAACGAGTGCTAACGGATTAACCGCGTTGTTATGGCGTTTTTCGCGAGCAAGCCCGCTCCTACAGGGTTATTCGCGGGCAAAAAAAAACGGTGCACCGACCAAGCGCACCGTAAAGCCGTAGAACACACAACGAAGTGTTGGGTAAAAGCAGGTCAGTCCAGCAGCGCCAAGGCCTCGGCGGTGCATTCCTGAATGCGGGCCCAGTCGCCGTTCTTGATCCACTCCGGATCAAGCATCCAGCTACCGCCCACGCACATCACGTTTTTCAACGCCATGTAGCTCTTGATGTTGGCCGGGCCGACGCCGCCAGTCGGACAGAATTTCACTTCGCCGAACGGGCCGCCCAAGGCTTTGATTGCCGCAACGCCGCCGCTGACTTCCGCCGGGAACAGCTTGAAGCGGCGATAGCCCAGACCGTAGCCTTCCATGATGCCCGAGGCGTTGCTGATGCCTGGCAGCAGTGGAATCGGGCTGGCGACACTGGCTTCGAGCAGGTCACGGGTGATGCCCGGCGTCACGATGAATTGCGAACCGGCGGCTTCGGCAGCGGCCAGCATCTGGCGATCGAGCACGGTGCCGGCACCGGTCACCAGTTCCGGACGCTGCTCGCGCAGGATCTGGATGGCCTTGAGGCCGAACTGCGAACGCAGGGTCACTTCCAGGGCTGTAAGACCACCGGCAGCCAGGGCGTCGGCCAATGGCAGCACGTCCTGTTCGCGAGCGATGGTGATCACCGGCAGAATCCGCGCCTTGGCGCAGAGGCTGTCGATCAGGGCAACTTTGTCCGCCATGGAAACGGTCGGGGATGGGGTTGTCATAGCGGCTGTTCCTTGGCTCATGGGCACCAGTAAATCTCTAACGTGGGTTGCAGAAACGCGCGGATCGGCATTTCGGCGACATCGTCACCGGCCAGCGCGAAACTCAGGGTGGTCAGCTTGGACTGACCGGAAATCGACAGAATCTTGTGTTTGGCCGAGGCCAGCAGCGCACGACTCATGGTCAGGCGCTGATGCGGCACGGTTGGCGCCAGCATCGGGTAGCAACGACGCTTGCCGTCGGTTTTCAAGGCATCGGCCAGGTTCGGGCTGTTCGGGAACAGCGACGCGGTGTGGCCGTCGTCGCCCATGCCCAGCACCAACACGTCAATCGTCGGCAGCTCGGCGAACAGGCGATCAGCCTGTTCGGCCGCTTGCTCCAGGTTCGCGGTGGCGCTGTACAGGCTCAGGAACTGAGCCTTGGCCGCCGGGCCTTGCAACAGGTAACGCTTGAGCAGACCGGCATTGCTGTCGGCATGTTCAACCGGCACCCAGCGCTCGTCCGCCAGGCTGACCACCACGTTCGACCAGTCCAGCGTCTGCTTGGCCAGGTGCTGGAAAAACGCCACCGGACTGCGCCCGCCGGACACCACCAGCGTGGCCGTGCCTCGAGCATCGATCGCCTCGCTCAGCTGCCTGGCCACTTGCAGTGCCAGGCCTTCGGCCAGCAGCACCGGGCTTTTGAACGCATGGGCGCTGACGCCCTGCGGCAATTGCAAATTAGATATCGCCATACCACGACCTCCCGTCCCGCGTGATCAGAGCAATGGAGCTCATTGGTCCCCAGGACCCGGCCGCGTACGGCTTGGGCGCATCACCGGATTTTTTCCACCCGGCGATCAACTGGTCACACCACTTCCACGCGGCTTCGATTTCATCTTTACGGACAAACAGGTTCTGATTGCCACGCATCACTTCCAGCAACAACCGCTCGTAGGCGTCGGGGATCCGTGCGCTGCGCCAGGTGTCGGAAAAATTCAGCTGCAACGGACCGCTGCGCAGCTGCATGCCCTTGTCCAGGCCTTGTTCTTTGGTCATCACACGCAAGGAAATGCCTTCGTCCGGTTGCAGGCGGATAATCAGCTTGTTGCTGATCTGCAGGCGCTGCTCCGGGGCGAAGATGTAGTGCGACGGTTCCTTGAAGTGGATGACGATCTGCGACAGCTTTTGCGGCATGCGCTTGCCGGTACGCAGGTAGAACGGCACGCCGGCCCAACGCCAGTTGCGGATGTCGGCACGCAGGGCGACGAAGGTTTCGGTGTCGCTCTGGGTGTTGGAATTCGGTTCTTCCAGGTAGCCGGGAACTGATTTGCCTTCGCTGTAACCGGCGATGTACTGGCCGCGCACCACTTGCGTGGTCAGGCCTTCCGGGCTGATCGGCGCCAGCGCCTTGAGCACTTTGACTTTCTCGTCACGGATGCTGTCGGCGGACAGGTCGGCCGGCGGGTCCATGGCGATCAGGCAGAGCAGTTGCAGCAGGTGATTCTGAATCATGTCCCGCAGCTGACCGGCCTTGTCGAAGTAGCCCCAGCGGCCTTCGATCCCGACCTTCTCGGCCACGGTGATTTCCACGTGGGAAATGTAATTCTGGTTCCACTGGGTTTCGAACAGGCTGTTGGCGAAACGCAGGGCGATGAGGTTTTGAACGGTCTCTTTGCCCAGGTAGTGGTCGATGCGGTAGGTGCGGTTCTCCGGGAAGAACTGCGCCACGGCGTCGTTGACCTTGCGCGAGGATTCGAGGTCCGAACCGATCGGCTTTTCCAGCACTACGCGGGTGTTCTCGGCCAGACCGACCTTCGCCAGGTTCTCGCAGATCGCGCCATAAACGGCGGCCGGCGTGGCGAAATAGGCAATCACCCGCTGGGCACTGCCGGCCAGTTCGGCCAGGGCGAGGTAATCGTCAGCCTTGAGGAAATCGACGTGCAGGTAGCTCAAACGAGACAGGAAGCGCTCGACCACCGCCTCGTCCAGCTCTTTGGCTCCGACGTAGCGGCGCAGCTCGGACGCGATGAACGCCAGATGCTCCTGTTCGCTACCGGGCTCACGGGCCAGCGCGATGATGCGCGTGTCCTCGTGCAGCAGGCCTGCGCCATCGAGTTGATAGAGGGCAGGAAACAGCTTGCGCAGGGCCAGATCGCCAAGCGCGCCGAACAAGGCAAAGGTGCACGGTTCAACCGTAATCGAAGGCATGATGTTTGTTCTTTTATCAAGTTAAGCTACAAATACCTTTTTTCAAGGCATCGCTCAAGAGAAAATGTAGTAATAACCACAACATTTTCGCAAAATACAGATTCCGAGTGGTGGTCGGTTGGTGCCATCAGTAGGATAGGCCACCGCTTGGGGCCCTATCAAAGGCCCAATTTGCATAGCAACACCCTTATTTGCATCGCAGTGCACTCGTGTAGGTGCACCAAGGAAATCATATGGACCGCGTGCGAAATTTACTGGAACAGATCCAGAATCGCCTTGAAGACCTGAACAAGGCGGAACGCAAAGTCGCCGAAGTGATCCTGCTCAACCCACAGCAGGCCACCCGGTTCAGCATCGCCGCCCTCGCCCAGGCCTCCAAGGTCAGCGAGCCGACGGTCAACCGTTTCTGCCGTTCGTTCGGCGTCAGCGGTTACCCCGAACTCAAGCTTCAGCTCGCCCAGAGCCTGGCCAGTGGCGCGGCGTATGTCAGCCGTGCGGTCGAGGCCGACGACAATCCGGAAGCCTATACCAAGAAGATTTTCGGCAGCGCCATCGCGTCGCTGGACAGTGCCTTGCAGGCGCTGGACCCGAACCTGATCAGCCGCGCCGTCGACTTGCTGATCCAGGCCAGGCAGATCCACTTCTTCGGCCTCGGTGCCTCAGCCCCGGTGGCGCTGGATGCGCAACACAAATTCTTCCGCTTCAACCTGGCCGTCACCGCCCATGCGGACGTGCTGATGCAGCGCATGATTGCCTCGGTGGCCCACACCGGCGAGTTGTTCGTGATCATTTCCTACACCGGCCGCACCCGCGAGCTGGTGGAAGTGGCGCGTATCGCCCGGGAAAACGGCGCATCGGTGCTCGGCTTGACCGCTGAAGGTTCGCCGCTGGCCAAGGCCAGTACCTTGAGCCTGAACATTCCGCTGCCGGAAGACACCGACATCTACATGCCGATGACTTCGCGGATCATTCAGCTCACCGTGCTGGACGTGCTGGCGACCGGCATGACCTTGCGCCGTGGCGTGGATTTCCAGCCGCATTTGCGCAAGATCAAAGAGAGTTTGAATGCGAGCCGGTATCCGATTGGGGATGAGTTTAATTAATCGGGTCTGAAATTTTTATTGCCTGATAGGCCGCTTTCGCGAGCAGGCTCGCTCCCACAGGGGAATGCATTCCAACTGTGGGAGCGAGCCTGCTCGCGAAGGGGCCAGTCGCAGCACTACAGATCTTGAGCTAAACCCCCACCCGCGCCTGCAAACTCAAATGCGCTTTCTGCCCCGGCGCCAGACTCAGGCTATCAGTCCCGCCGCTCGCCGCTTCCACACAGACAAACTCGGAAATCTCGTTCCAGCTCACGCCCAATAGCGGACGCGTCCCCGGGTGCCAGACCACCGTGTCCGCATCATCCCCGGTATCGATGCACAATTCCCGCTGCCAGGCGTGGTCCTTGAGCTGCAATTCGCCGTCATGCTGGAACACCCGCTGACAGCCACCCTCTACCCGCAACTCGCCTTCCTGCTGACAAACCTGGCGGTTCAACTGGTCGTAACCTTGCGCCCCGTCGAGCCCAGACAGCGCTATCTCACCAACATCACCAATACGCCAATAGGCGTGCAATGCCTGGCTCAATTGGCACGGCAGGCTGTCCTGATGCTCGGTGCTCAGGCGCAACTCCATGCGCTCACCAAGGTGCGCATGCAGGTCCACTTGCCAGTCGCACAACTGCAATTGCCAGTGCAGGCGCACGCCGTCATCGTCGTGACTGCTGTCGAGCAGCTTCCAGTCCAGCAAGCGTGCCCAGCCATGGGACGGCCAGGCGTTTTCGCTCGGATGGCGGCCATACCACGGCCAGCACACCGGCACGCCGCCGCGAATCGCGCCGACATGCGGCCACTTCGCCGCACACCAGAGCCAGGGCTTCTGGCCCTTGGGCTGAAAGTGCAGCAACTGCGCGCCCTGACGACTGAACACCGCCTGACACAGCGGGTGATCGATCACCAAAACGTCGCGCATCTGATAGCGCTCCCACGCAAACACCGGACGTTCGCGCAAGGATTTGAAGAAGCGTTGTAGCGGATGCTCATGCATGTGCCACGGTCCTGAAAATCAGCTGTCACCGGGGTGCGCCGCCCCCCCAAAAAAAAGCGGACAGCCTGGGCTGTCCGCAAAAATGCGCACATAGAGAGGAGCTTATCGCAACAGCGTTAGAACACCGACTGAATTTTCAGGCCGGCGACCAGCGCGTTATCGACTTCATCCACACCGCCCGGGTGAGTGATGTATTGCAGGTTAGGACGCACGGTCAGCCAGTTGGTAACGTGGAAGCCGTAGTTGATCTCGTAGTTGTACTCGGTGGTACGCAGTGGCGAGAACCGTGGATCGTTGTAGTCCGTGACATTGTTGGCGGCGTTGACCAGCTCGGCGTTTTTCTTCACGTCATCGTTGACATGGATACGCGCGAAACCGATACCGACGTCATCTTTCGGACGGGCATCGAACGGGCCTTTGTACACAAACATCAACGACTGATAGTTGTCGACGAAGTTGGTGTCCTTGTCGTGGAACGTGGCGTTGGCCGAAACGGTCAGACCGCGGCTCTTGTCACCGTTGTGGTCGGTCAGCTGTTGCTGCGCCACGAACCAGTAGCCGGACTTGCTGCTGTGGCTGCGGTAAGCGTTGCCGCTGGTGGCAGCATCAGCACCGTTGTCGTCTTCACGAACGTCATCGGCATCGGCCGTGCTTTTGTAGTAACCGACACGGTATTCGCCCGGCAGGTTGTTAGGGTTAGGCAACCAGACCAGCTCCACCGGCAACACGGTGCCCTCTGTACCACTGCCGCTGAGCTTGAAGCCGTTACCGTGCTCCAGTTGAGTCGGGTTCTGGTTGTACGCGCCGATCTGCGCATAGAACTCAGGCGAGATGTTGTACTTCACGCGGATCGCGGCCTGGCTGATCGGCCAGTTGTACCAGATGTTGGTCGCCCAGTTACCCACTTGGGAACCGCAGAACGCCAGGTTCTGGAACTCGCAAGGGAAGGTGTTGAAGTCTTCGCCTTCACCGAAGTAACCGGCCTTGACGTCCAGTTTGCCGTCGAGGAACTGGTGTTTGATCCACAACTGGGTCAGACGGACCATATGGCCGCGACCGTAGACTTCCTGGGAAGAACTCAAGGTGCCGGCACGCGGGTCGCCGACACGGTCATTGGAGATGTTCTCGCCATTACGGTTGGTCAGCTGGATCTTCGCCTGGGTGTTATCCCAGCCCCACAGTTTTTGCAGGTCCAGTGCCACGCCCAAACCAAACTGGTCGGCATAACGCGCTGTCTTGTCGTCGTTGAAGCCGCCGTGAAGGTTGCTGCCCACTTCACCGACGTAGTCCATCTTGATGTCGATGCCTTGCTCGATCAGCTTGGTCCGCTCACCACCCCAATCACCGGTCATCCATTCGGAATCAGCGCTGAACGCGTCAGCCGCGTGCACACTACCGGCCAACATCATTGCCGCAATTGCCGACAACTGGCAGATAAGCTGAGCGTTGTTGTTCTTCTTCATCCCTACATCCTCGTTTTATTGTTATTAACTGTTTTTATCTAACGCGGTTACATCGGTTGCGGCGGATGACAGGCCATCCACCACGGATTCCCCCTGTAGGAGCCAGCTTGCTGGCGATAGCGGTTTAACGGTCGACATTGATGTTGAATGTCAGTCCGCTATCGCCGGCAAGCCGGCTCCTACATTTGATCTTCAGCGGTTTTTGAACTGGGTTACGTTGGCGCTGTGAACTTCGGTTTTTGGCAGACCAGCCACCCCCAGGCGCTCCCCGGTCTTGGCATCGAACAGCAGCACTTTCGATGGATCGAATTGCAGGGTCAGGGTCTCGCCCACGGCCGGCGCAACGTCCGGTGCCAGGCGGCAGCAGACTTTGGTGTCGTTGAGATTGACGAACACCAGCGTGTCCGGACCGGTCGGTTCGGTGACCTGCACTTCGGCGCGAATGGTCGGCAAACCATTCGGCTCGCTGCCCGCCAGCACAATCTGCTCAGGGCGCATGCCAAGGATCACTTCGCGATCTTCCAGACCGGCGTCCTGCATGCCCAACGGCAATTCGCAGCGCGCCTGACCGCTGTCGAGCAGCGCCATCAGACGACCGTCCTTGCGCTGCAAACGCAGGGGGATGAAGTTCATCGGCGGCGAACCGATGAAGCTCGCCACGAACAGGTTGGCCGGGTTGTTGTAGATGTCTTTCGGCGTGCCGAACTGCTGAATGATCCCGTCCTTCATCACCGCCACTTTGTCGCCCAGCGTCATCGCTTCGATCTGGTCGTGGGTCACGTAGACCGTGGTGGTTTTCAGGCGCTGGTGCATCAGTTTCATTTCGGTGCGCATCTCGACGCGCAGCTTGGCGTCGAGGTTGGACAACGGTTCGTCGAACAGATAAATCTTCGGCCGCCGCGCCAGGGCACGGCCCATCGCCACACGCTGTTGCTGACCGCCGGAGAGCTGGCCGGGCTTGCGGCTCAGCAGGTGTTCGATCTGCAGCAGTTTGGAGACGCGAGCGACTTCTTCGTCGATTTCGGCGGCGGGCATTTTGCGAATCTTCAGGCCGAAAGCGATGTTGTCGCGCACGCTCATGGTCGGGTACAGCGCGTAGGACTGGAACACCATGGCGATGTCGCGATCCTTGGGGCTCATGCCGCTGATGTCGGCGTCATCCACCAGGATCGCGCCGCCGCTGATGGTTTCCAGGCCGGCGATGCAGTTCATCAGCGTGGATTTACCGCAGCCCGACGGACCGACCAGGATCAGGAATTCCCCGTCATCGATCTTCAGTTCGATGTTTTTCAGGGTGTCCGGCAAACCGGCGCCGTAGGTCTTGTTGACGTTGCGTAATTCGAGAGTTGCCATGTTTCTACCCCTTGACCGCGCCGGACGTCAGCCCACGCAGGAAATACTTGCCAGCGAATATGTAGACCAGCAGTGTCGGCAGCCCGGCGATCATCGCGGCGGCCATATCAACGTTGTATTCCTTGGCCCCGGTGCTGGTGTTGACCAGGTTGTTCAGGGCCACGGTAATTGGCTGGGCATCGCCACTGGCGAAGACCACGCCGAACAGGAAGTCATTCCAGATCTGGGTGAACTGCCAGATCAGGCAGACCATCACGATCGGGATCGACATCGGCAGCAGGATCTTCCAGAAAATCGTGAAGAAGCCTGCGCCATCAAGCCGTGCAGCCTTGACCAGCGCATCCGGAATGCTCACGTAGTAGTTGCGGAAGAACAGCGTGGTGAACGCCAACCCGTAGACCACGTGCACCAGCACCAGACCGGTGGTGGTGTTGGCCAGGCCGAACTTGCCGAGGGTGAACGAGGCCGGCAGCAGCACGGTCTGGAACGGCAGGAAGCAGCCGAACAGCAACAGGCCGAAGAACAACTGCGAGCCACGGAAGCGCCACATCGACAGCACGTAGCCGTTCATGGCACCGATGAAGGTCGAGATAAAAACCGCCGGCACGGTGATTTTCACCGAGTTCCAGAAGTACCCGCCGACCACGTCCCAGGCCTTGATCCAGCCGATGCCGTCAATGACGGTCGGCCAGCTCAGCAGGTTGCCGGTACGGATGTCTTCCGGGGATTTGAAGCTGGTCAGCAGCATCACGATCAGCGGAATCAGGTACACCGCAGCGGCCAGCAGAAGCGTGGCGTAAATCGCGATGCGGCTGAAACTCAGCGTCGGTTTTCCGAGTTGATTAGTCATGGCGTTTGCCTCGCAGCTCGGAGTACAGGTACGGCACGAGGATGGTCAGCACGGCACCGAGCATCAGCATGGCGCTGGCCGAACCGATGCCCATCTGGCCACGGCTGAAGGTGAAGGAATACATGAACATCGCCGGCAGGTCGGACGAGTAGCCGGGACCGCCCGCCGTCATCGCCGCCACCAGGTCGAAGCTCTTGATCGCGATGTGCGCGAGGATCATGAAGGCGCTGAAAAACACCGGGCGCAGGCTCGGCAGGACGATCTTCAAATAGATGGTCGGCAGGCTCGCACCGTCGACTTGCGCGGCACGGATGATCGATTGATCGACACCGCGCAGACCGGCCAGGAACATCGCCATCACAAACCCGGAGGCTTGCCACACGGCAGCGATCACCAGGCAGTACACCACGCGATCCTGATCCACCAGCCAGTCGAGACGGAAGCCTTCCCAGCCCCAGTCACGCAGCATTTTGTCCAGGCCCAGGCCTGGGTTGAGCAGCCATTTCCAGGCAGTACCGGTGACGATCATCGACAGCGCCATCGGGTACAGGTAAACGGTACGAATGAAGCCTTCCTTGCGAATGCGCTGGTCCAGCAGCACCGCGAGGAACACGCCCAATACCAGGCTGATGCCGATGAACATGCCGCCGAAGAGCGCGAGGTTCTTGCTCGCGACCCACCAGCGATCGTTGTCCATCAAGCGCATGTATTGCTGCAGGCCGACCCATTTGTAGCTCGGCATGAAGCTGGAATTGGTGAAGGACAGTATGAATGTCCAAATGATGTAACCGTAGAAACCAACCAACACGATGAGCATGCTTGGCGCGAGTACCAACTTGGGTAACCAGCGTTGCAGCGCATCGAACGGTGAGGCTTTGCTGAAAACCGCCACAGAGCTCATCGGGATAATCCAGGTTTAGAGAAATGAAGAGCAATCTGTAGGAGCTGGCTTGCCAGCGATTCAGACACCGCGGTGTGTCAGGCACACCGCCTCGCCGGCAAGCCGGCTCCTACAGTAGAGCGCGTCGGGTCAGGCCGCAGGCGTACCTGCGGCGCAGGGATTACTGGGCGGCTTTGACAGCCGATGCCAGTTGGGCGCTGGCCTTGGCTGGGTCAGCGTCCTTGTCGTTCATGAAGTTGGTGACCACGTCGAAGATCGCGCCTTGCACGGCCAGGGAAGTGGCCATGTTGTGCGCCATGCTTGGTTGCAGGCCGCCGGTCTTCTCGTCCGCCAGGAAGTCCTTGGCGGCGGTTTGAGCGCAGGCGTCGAAACCGAGCTTGTCCATCTCGTTCAGCATGTCGGTACGGACCGGGATCGAACCCTTGTTGATGCTGAAGACTTTCTGGAAATCGGTACCCAGAGCGACCTTGGCCAGGTCTTGCTGGGCGGCGATGTCACCCTTGCGATCAGCTTTCAACTTGAATACAGCCATCGAGTCGATGTTGTAGGTGAAGGCTTTTTCGGTGCCCGGGAACGGCACGCACTGGTAGTCCTTGCCGGCGACTTTCTTCGCCGCAGTCCATTCGCTTTTCGCCCAGTCGCCCATCATCTGCATACCGGCCTTGCCGTTGATGACCTCGGCGGCAGCGATGTTCCAGTCACGACCGGCGCGGTTCGGGTCCATGTAGCCGGTGAGTTTTTTCAGCTCGGTGAACGACTTGGTCATTTCCGGCCCGGACAGGGTTTTCTGATCCAGGTCTACCAACGCTTTTTTGTAACCGTCGGCGCCCATGACCGAGAGCACCACGTCTTCAAACACGGTGCTGTCTTGCCAAGGCTGACCACCGTGGGCGAGCGCGATGAAACCGGCGGCTTTGAGCTTGTCGCCGGCGGCGTAGAATTCTTCGAGGGTGGTCGGGGCTTTGTCGATCCCGGCTTTCTTGAACACTTCAGGATTGATCCACAGCCAGTTCACACGGTGAATGTTCACCGGAACGGCCACGTAGTCGCCTTCGTATTTGACGGTGTCGGAGACTTTCTTGATCAGCAGGTTATCCCAGCCTTCGGACTTGGAAACGTCTTTCAGGGTGTCGGTGCTGAGCAGGCCAGTGCTGCCCCACTCCTGGATGTCCGGGCCT
This sequence comes from Pseudomonas sp. GM60, assembly GCF_000282415.1. Taxonomy (NCBI): domain Bacteria; kingdom Pseudomonadati; phylum Pseudomonadota; class Gammaproteobacteria; order Pseudomonadales; family Pseudomonadaceae; genus Pseudomonas; species Pseudomonas sp. GM60. Next base: position 1,835 of record NZ_AKJI01000103.1, on the reverse strand, counting down.
TTGATCTGGGCAACGCCCGGCGGGTTACCGGCGACTGCGCGGCTTTTCAGTACGGTCATGGCCGTGGAACCGCCACCACCGGCGACTGCGCCGTCCTTCCAGGTGAAGCCGTCTTTTTCGACTTGAGCCTTGAGGACATCGACCGCTGCTTTTTCACCACCCGACGTCCACCAGTGAACAACTTCCACCGAACCTTTGGAATCGGCGGCAAGGCCACTGAGGGGAAATGCACTGAGGGGAAGCAGCGACGCGAGAGAAATGACAGTAGCGAGGCGAGAAATCGCATTCATCTGGAAGTACCTTTCTTGTTGTTATGCATGCAAGTCTGGTGCTTGCGCTGCATAGGATTTTAAACAGGAGTCATCCCCTCGCAGGTAACGAAGGGACGCGTGAATGTCACCGCATGGTTACATAGAACCGCTCTGGGACAGACTCGCCAAGGCACTGGCCATGCTCGGTGCCAGCGGCAGGCGCGGAATCAACACGGCTTGCCAGGCGTGATAGAGATCGGGTTTGCCGGCCCAGATATCGGCGCTCGGACGGTTCTGCGGATCGAGCTCGTGATACCAACTGCCCTCGCAGCGGTCGATGAAATGACTGTCACAAAATTCCCAGAACAGTCGGTACCAGGTTTCATATTGCTCATCGCCCGTGCGTTTAAGCAGCGCGCTGGCGGCGGCGCTGGCTTCGCAATGGGTCCAGTGCAAGCGATGGCGAACCACCGCGCGATTATCCCAATCGAGGGTGTAGACAATCCCGGGCAGCCCGTCGACATCCCAGCCGTGGCGGCAGTTGTGCTCGAAGAGTTTTTGCGCGTCGGTGGCGAGCCAACCGGGCGTCAGCATCCCGGCCTGTACTCGCGCAGCTTCGAGGTGCAGCAACAGCCGGGCCCATTCGAAGCCGTGGCCCGGCGTGGTGCCGTAAGGACGGAAACCGTCGGCCGGGTTGTCGTGGTTGTAGTCGCGCAACGGCTGCCAGTCGCGATCGAAATGTTCGACCACCAGGTAATCGTTGGCGGCGGCGTGACCATGAATCACGCGCTCGACGATCCGTTGCGCGCGGCACAACCAGCGATTGTCTTGCGTGACATCGGCCAGGGCGAGGAAGGCTTCGGTGGCGTGCATGTTGCTGTTGGCACCGCGATAACGTTCCTCTTCACGCCAGTCGCGATTGAAGGATTCGCGCATTGCGCCCTCCTCCTCACTCCAGAAATACGTGTCGATGATGTGGATCGCGTCATCGAGCAAGGCCTGTGCGCCGGGACGCCGCGCCACCACGGCGGAACTGGCGGCCAGGGCAACGAAGGCGTGCAGGTAAGCGGCCTTGCCGGTGTTGTCGTCAAGGGGATGCGCGGTGGCGAACCAGCCGCCATGCTCGGCATCACGCAACGGTCCGCGAAGGGCATTGATGCCGTGATCCACCAGCTCGGCGAAACCCGGCAGGCCCTGGATGTGCGCCATGGCGAAGCTGTGGGTCATGCGCGCGGTGTTCATGGTTTCGGCATGGGCGTTGGCCGGCAGACAGCCCTTTTCGTCGAGATTGCCGAAGCCCTCGGGGAGCGTCGAAACCTTGGCGAATGCCAACAGGCGCAAGCCTTCGGCGGCGAGCCATTGCTGATGGGCCGGTGCGTTCAGCCAACTGCTGAAGGCGGGTTGGAAGGTGTCCATGGGGTGCCTTTTTTGTTGTTATGACTGCGGGCAGTCTAAACAACGGGCGGTGGCGGGCTTGTAACGAAGGGGGCGAGTTATGTCACCGAATGGTGACATTTTGTAGGAGCCAGCTTGCTGGCGATGGCGTTTTCAATGACGCTATCGCCAGCAAGCTGGCTCCTACAG
>NZ_AKJI01000102.1:0-11787 GCF_000282415.1 Pseudomonas sp. GM60 | reverse complement strand
CAAGCTGGCTCCTACAAGGGAAATGCAGATGTGTTTGGATAAATACGATCAACCATAGGAGCCGGCTTGCTGCGGGCGGCGTTCCGACGATGGCGGCCTGACAACCGACCTGATTCTCGCGGATGTACCACGCCCTTTGTAGGAGCCGGCTTGCCGGCGATGACGGCCTGACAGCCGCCCAATCTTCCCCGGATGTACCCGCCGCTAAAACTCAACACAAAAAAAAGCCACCTTGTCGGTGGCTCTTCATCTTTCCGTGATCAGTCGTAAATCACTTTCTTCTTCCAGTCCGCATCCGCCTCGACGTCTTTGAGGCCTTCGGTCAATTGGTTCACTTCGCCTTCAGCCGGCGCAGTTTTGTCCATGACTTGTGCATTCGCGCGGGCCAGGAGCTTTTCCAGGTATTCGAGTTGTTCGGCGTAGACCTGAGGTTCCTGTTGTTTACGCAGGTATTGCACACCACGTTCGAACGCCAGGCGAGCCTGGCCAGGCTGGTTTTGTTGCAGGGCGTGCTGGCCGAGGTTGTTGAAGAATTCGATGTGCAACAGAACCAGGATGTGGCGAACTTCGCGGATCCAGCGTTTGGCTTCGTTGGTTGGCAGGAAACCGTCCTGTGCCGCACGGGTGATCTGACCGTGCAGGGCCTCGAGCAGGAAGCGTACATCTTTGGCTTTGGCTTCGGTCTGGATCGGTGCCGGCGGGTTGTTGACCGGGATCGATTCGCCCTGCGCGACCAGGGTGTTCAGTTCGCTGATCCGCACCTTGAGGTTGGCGCTGGATTTTTCCAGATTCAACAGGCGTTGGCAGACGTTCAGTTCCAGGCGAGTCAACAACAGCTTGAGAGCCGGAGTCATCAACTGGCCAGGAAACGTTTCGGTAATTTCGCCACAGCGACGCAGGCGGTCGTTGAGTTCAACCTTGGTGCGGGCCCTTTCCAGTTTGTTGTTTTCCACCACATGGTTCATGTACCCAATGGCGATCAATAGTGCGATCCCGGCTACGACTAGCAGGGTGATCATGAGTGGTGTCACCGGTAAGACCTCTTTATGGGATTCGCGTGCGAGTGTAGTGGCTTGGCAGGGGAGCGCATAGGGCCGCTCGACGGGTTGAAACGAACAGGCTTATGCCTGTATCGACCGCAAACCTGCTTATATAAGTAATAGTGTGCGTGGTGCACATTGCCATCATCTGTTGCGTGGGTGGACTATAACGTCTTGGCGGGTGTCAGAATATAGGCGTCAAACACAGGGCGAGCAAAAAGCCGTATTCGCCGCTCAAAGCAGGGCGAAGTCATTGATTTAAATAAATTTATATCTGGGGGTTGACGACCCCTCAATCCATCCATAGAATGCGCGCCACTTACAGCGTAAAGCACACAGCGAAACGCGGTAGGGAGTGAATGTTGTACGTGTGTCCCCTTCGTCTAGTGGCCTAGGACACCGCCCTTTCACGGCGGTAACAGGGGTTCGAGTCCCCTAGGGGACGCCAATATGCGGGAATAGCTCAGTTGGTAGAGCACGACCTTGCCAAGGTCGGGGTCGCGAGTTCGAGTCTCGTTTCCCGCTCCAATTTTAAACAGCGTTGCTTTCGGGCAGGGCTGAGTGAAACCAGAACCAAGTCTTCGGATGCGGGTCTGGGCACCGAAACACACACCATGTGTTCCGGGCAGCGTGTCCCCTTCGTCTAGTGGCCTAGGACACCGCCCTTTCACGGCGGTAACAGGGGTTCGAGTCCCCTAGGGGACGCCATTTGCGGGAATAGCTCAGTTGGTAGAGCACGACCTTGCCAAGGTCGGGGTCGCGAGTTCGAGTCTCGTTTCCCGCTCCAAATTCACAAAAACGCCGCTCATTGAGCGGCGTTTTTGTTTGTGCAAAATTCGTATCCAAGCTTGAAAAAAAGGCCCGCCAGTCAGACTGAGCGGGCCTTTTGCATGGGCGGGTTTTTACATCGACAGAATCAGGCGCCCGGCGAACAGGATCAGAATCACCCCCATGGTGCGTTCGAACCAATGCCCCATGCGCATGAACAGCACGCGCACCCGGCTGCTGGAGAAGAACAGGGCAACGATGACAAACCACAGTGCGTTCACGAAACACATCCAGAGGCCGTAAAGCGCCTGAATGTTCAGCGGGGTCGTGGCGCTGATGAGGGTGGTGAAGATCGCCAGGAAAAACAGCGTGGCCTTGGGATTGGTCGCGTTGGTCAGAAACCCGGTGGTGAATGCCTTCAGCAGCGTTTGTTCGACGACCGGCTCATCGGCTTCTTTGTCACCTTCCAGCGCGGATTTGGGCTTGCTGCGCAACAGGCTCACACCGAGGTACAAAATGTAGGCACCGCCGATGACCTTGGCCACGGTCAGCAGCCAGGGCGTGGTGTGCATCAGCGCGCCGACGCCAAGCAGGGTGTAAAGCACATGCACGGAAATGCCCGCGCCAATGCCCAGCGCCGTACAGATGCCTACCCACCGACCGAAACGCACGCTCTGGCGGATGGTGACCGCAAAGTCCGGTCCGGGGGCGACCACGGCCAGAAAGTGAATTGTCGCCAGCGCCAGGAACTCGCCCAGGTAATTCGAAAACTGCATCTCAACTCCAGAAAGTAAGGGGGGAAGCATTGCCGCGATAGCCGACAAAGAAAGAAAGGCTCAGGCGCGGATCGGCCACGCCCGGTGTCACCGAGTGCATGCAGCGCGAATTGAACATGATGAAATCACCAGGTTGCGGAAGGACCTCCAGGATCGGAGTGCCGAGCAACGCCGGATCGATGCCGTAACTGTCGCCACGCATTTCATCGAACTGGTCGGGAGAAATGTCGTGGTCCCACATCTGCAGCGCGCCGCCTTCGGTGGGCATGTTCAGGTAAACATTGCAGGCGAATTGCGCATCGAGGCTTCTGGCCTGGTAACTGTCGGGAGCGTCCTTGGCGAAGATGTCGTGGTGGGCCAGAAAGCACACGCCGGGTTTCACCACTCGGGACAAACCGACATACATCTTGCGGCCGTAGAGGTTTTCCAGGTGCGCGCCCGCCGGCCAGGACTCATCGAGCATGCAGCGCAGGGTGTCGACAGGGGACGAGTAGGGCGCGCAACGGTTGCGCAGTTCCGCGATGTTGCGCGTGGCGCGTTCGAAATAGTCTTCGATCAACAGTGGCTGGTTTTCAGCCTCATAAAACGCCATGCCGATACGACCGATGCTCGGTGCGTTGATATAGCCTTCGAAACCGGGCTCGAGAATCTTGTCGCCGATCTGAATCGCCAGCGGCGGGGCCAGGAAACTTTTGACCCGGATGGCGAGGACTTCTTCGTTGGCCAGTTTTTTTATGCACGTCTCATCGAGACGCTCGACGTCAAGCATCATGGTTCAGGTCCATCTATCGGATAGTCAACGGAACCCGCGAATGCAGGCCCCCCGGCGCCAGGCGATGCCGGAGTCGGCATCGCCCAAATGCTCAGTCCACGCTGTAGTAGACTGACAGCGTTCCTTTCTTCTGCGAAACGGAAGCGATCGTGACCGTGCCCAATTCCTTCAGGCTACGTACATGGGTGCCGCCGCAGCCATAGGCGGGCAGTTCACCGAAACCGATTTCCCGGGCACCCTCGCGCAACGATGTCAGGCGCGGCAGGTCGTGGGCGATCCATTGTTCTATGCCGGACTCGATGGTCCGGGCGTCAACCTCTTGCGCGCAATCCACCGGTTTGAACTGCACGCGTCCCTCGCCCGGCCAGTGATGCGCCTTGATCGGCATCCAGCCCATGGCCTGGACGAAATGGCCGATCAGATGGCCGGCGGAATGCATCCGTGCGTTGAACTGGCGACGTTGTTCATCGATGCGAATCTGGGTCATGCCGAGAGGGACGGGGCGGTCAACGAAATGGATGATCCGGTCCGGGTCCTGGACCACGCGCAGTACCTGGCTTTCGCCGATCCAGCCGGTGTCAAAGGGTTGTCCACCGCCCTGAGGGTGGAACAGTGTGGCGCGTAGCACCACGGCGAATTCGTTCTCGTGCGGCGTGCAATCGAGGACTTCCACGTTAGCCTTGAGGTCATCACTATGGAAAAAGAGGCGAAGCGTCATATTCCATGTCCTCATTAAAGATTCTGTTTTTTATTATATGAAGCGTGGAATTGCGTGATAATCCGTTCAAACATCAAAGGACTGTTGCGCTGTGAGCATAAATCTTCCTCTGCCGTTGCTCGGTGAAATGGCGATATTCGTCAAGGTTGTCGAGACCGGCAGTTTCTCCGAAGCGGCGCGTCAGCTGGGCTCTTCACCGTCGGCAGTCAGTCGCAGCATTTCGCGTCTGGAGAAGGCACTCGCCACGCGCCTGTTGCAACGCACTACTCGCAAACTGCGGCTCAGCGACGGAGGCGAGGAAGTATTCAAGCGTTGCCAGGAGATGGTCAGCGCAGCCAAGTCGGTGATGGAAATCAGCGGTCAGTTCACCCATGAAGCGGAAGGGCTGGTACGAGTCAGCGTGCCAAAAGCCGTAGGACGATTCGTGATTCACCCGCATATGCCGGAATTTCTGCGGCGTTATCCCAAAGTGGATGTGGAGCTGTTACTCGAAGACCGTCAGGTGGATTTGATCGACGACAACGTCGATCTGGCAATTCGTATCACTGATCGGCCGCCTGCCGGGCTGGTTGGGCGGCAGTTGCTGACCATCGACCATTTGCTCTGTGCTACCCCGCAGTACCTGGCCGAGCACGGCACGCCGACCCATCCCCATGACTTGCTCAACCACAGTTGCATCTACCTGGGTGAGACCCCGAGTGATGCGCGCTGGAAATTCAAGAAAGGCACCAAGGCCGTCACCGTCGGTGTGCGTGGGCGATATGCCGCCAATCACACCGGTGTGCGGCTGGGTGCGGTGTTGCAACACATCGGGATTGGCAGCCTGCCGTACTTCACCGCGCGTTATGCGCTGGAGCAGGGCTTGATTGTGCAAGTGTTGCCGGACTGGACGTTTCTGGCGTCGTACCACGGCGGGGCGTGGTTACTGCATTCACCGACCCGTTATATGCCACCCAAGTTGCGGGTGTTGATCGACTATCTGGTGGAATGTCTTGGGAAGGAGCCGACGTTGAGTAAGCCGGGGAAGCCAGGGAGAGGCGCGGCGGAATATGAGTTGCCCGAGAGTGATGGATTGTTCTGACGGGCCATACTGCATTTTGATTTCGTAGGAGCGAGCTTGCTCGCGAAAAATTCAAGGGCGCCGGGTTCAATCAGGTATCCCGCGTCTTCGTTAACGTCCATCGCGAGCAAGCTCGCTCCTACACATGCCACAAAAAAGGCCCGCATGTTCAACCATACGGGCCTTTTGCATTTCTTACCGGGGATCAGTGCTTGCTGTCGTCGTTCGACATTGCCAGCAACTGCTTTTCCTGATTCCAGTCGAACGGTTCGTCGTTCTGTTCAGCTTCGAAGCGACGTTCTTCCAGCGCCTGATACAAGTCGATTTCATCATCGGGCATGTAGTGCAGGCAGTCACCGGCGAAATACCACAACAGGTCACGCGGGACCAGGTGAGCGATTTGCGGGTAACGGGTGATCACCTGGCACAGGATGTCCTGGCCCAGGTATTGGCTTTCGATCGGGTCGACCGGCAGCAATGCACGCAGTTCGTCGAAGCGCTCCAGGAACAAGGCATGGCTTTCTTCGGGAACCTGATCGGCCTCACCCACGGCGACCAGGATGCTGCGCAGGTGGTCGAGCAAAACGAGATGATCGGCAACGATGTTGGACACGAGATAAGTCCTCAAGAGCAAAACGGGCGCGGGAGTATAAAGCTCCTGCGCCCTTTTTTACATCGCAAGCAGGATCAGCGGACCTTTCCTTTAGCCAGCTTCAGCTCTTCTTTGTCGAAGTCATCGACATCGATCACCTTGCGTCGCGCCACTTCGGCATTGCGCAGGTTGTGCGCTTCCACCGGCTGCAGCACGCCAGCCTCCAGCGCGGCGTCGATAACGTTTTCCCCGGCAACCGGTTTGACCTGACCGCTTTTGAGCGCCATGTGGAGTTTTTTCTGCACCGGCTGCACCGCGTTCAACAGGTCGCACGCGTGTTGCAGGGCACCGACGGCGTCATCGGCCGACTGCGGACGGAAGCATCCGCCGAGCAGTTCTTCCAGGGTTGGATCGCCCTTGGCCCGGCCAATCACCGCGGCCACTTCTGCACCGAGTTTGTCCGACGGTCCTTTGTGACGGCGACCGAGCGGGAACACAATCACCCGCAACAGGCAGCCCAAAACCTTGTTCGGGAAGTTGGTCAGCAATTCATCCAGCGCGCGTTCCGACTGGCCAAGGCTTTCTTCCATGGCCCAGGTAAACAGCGGCGCCATGTGTTCCGGTGAGTCGAGGTCGTGGTAACGCTTGAGCGCGGCGGAGGCCAGGTACAGGTTGCTGAGCACATCCCCCAGGCGTGCCGACAGACGTTCGCGACGTTTCAGTTCACCGCCCAGCAACATCATGCTCAAGTCCGCGAGCAGGGCGAACGCAGCCGCCTGACGGTTGAGCGCACGGAAGTACCCCTGGCTGAGCTTGTCTCCCGGTGCATGTTCGAATTGACCGAAACCAAGGTTCAGCACCAGTGTGCTGGCAGCATTGCTCACGGCAAAACCGATGTGCTTGAGCAGCAGGCCATCGAACTCGGTGAGGGCCTGATCCTTGTCTTCACGCCCGGCGAGGGCCATTTCTTTCAGGACGAATGGATGGCAGCGAATCGCCCCCTGGCCGAAGATCATCAAGTTGCGCGAGAGGATGTTCGCGCCTTCGACGGTGATGAAGATTGGCGCGCCATTCCAGTTGCGCCCAAGGTAATTGTTCGGCCCCATGATGATTGCCTTGCCGCCATGCACGTCCATGGCGTGGCTGATGCACTCGCGACCACGTTCGGTAAGGTGGTACTTGAGAATCGCCGACAGCACCGACGGTTTCTCGCCCAGGTCCACCGCGTTGGCGGTGAGCATCCGCGCCGCGTCCATCATCCAGGCGTTGCCGCCGATGCGCGCCATGGCTTCCTGAATACCTTCAAACGCCGACAACGGTACGTTGAACTGTTCACGAATCTGCGCGTATTGACCGGTCACCAGGCTGGTGAACTTCGCCGCGCCAGTGCCGACCGCAGGCAACGAAATCGAGCGCCCGACCGACAGGCAGTTCATCAGCATCATCCAGCCTTTGCCCAGCATGTCCTGGCCGCCGATGAGGAAGTCCAGCGGAATGAACACGTCCTTGCCGGAGTTCGGGCCGTTCATGAAAGCAGCGCCCAATGGCAGATGACGACGGCCGATCTCGACACCGGTGGTGTCGGTCGGGACCAGCGCGAGGCTGATGCCCAGATCCACTTCATCGCCCAGCAAGTGATCCGGGTCATACGCCTTGAAGGCCAGGCCGAGGAGGGTGGCGACCGGGCCGAGGGTGATGTAGCGCTTTTCCCAGTTCAGGCGCAGGCCGAGGGTTTCCTTGCCTTCCCATTCACCTTTGCAGATGACCCCGGTGTCGGGCATCGAGCCGGCATCGGAGCCGGCCAATGGTCCGGTCAAGGCGAAGCACGGGATGTCATCGCCACGCGCCAGTCGTGGCAGGTAATGGTTGCGTTGTTCGTCGGTGCCGTAATGCAGCAACAATTCAGCCGGGCCGAGGGAGTTGGGGACCATCACAGTGGAGGCGAGGTCGCCGCTGCGGGTCGCCAGTTTCATGGCCACCTGGGAATGGGCGTAGGCAGAAAAACCCTTGCCGCCGTATTCCTTGGGAATGATCAGGGCGAAGAAACCGTTTTCCTTGATGTGGGTCCAGGCTGCGGCCGGCAGGTCCATGTCCTGGCCGATCTGCCAGTCAGTGACCATCGCGCACAGCTCATCGGTCGGGCCATCGATGAAGGCTTGTTCCTCTTCGGTCAGTTGAGCTTTGGGATAGGACAGCAGTTTGTCCCAGTCCGGACGGCCGCTGAACAGTTCACCGTCCCACCACACCGTGCCGGCGTCGATGGCATCGCGTTCGGTTTCCGACATCGGCGGCAGGGTTTTCTGGAACCAGTTGAACAGCGGCGCGCTGAAGTATTTGCGGCGCAGGTCGGGTAGCAACAAGGGGGCCGCCACCGCTGCGATCAATACCCAGAGCACCAGCAGCAGCCAGCCAGGCGCACGACTGAAGGCCCCCATCGCGACCACATAAACGGCAACGATGCACAGGGCGGGTAGCGGGGCGATACGGCGGTGGGCTAAATACGCAATCCCGACAACCAGAACCAGTATCCACAACAGCAGCATATTTAATCCTCCGTGAAACCAGGGCAAAACCAACCTTCAGAGCTTAGACGGCATCCGCAAAACAGGGTGGTCAGAGCGAGGTGATTGAAATCGTGGGAAACCTTCGATGAGTTTTGTAGGACCGATTTGCATCGGGCTGGGCAAGTCGTTCGCCGAGCGGGCGGCAAAGCGTCCATGTTTGGCCGAAACGTCGTTATCTCTGTGCTGAACCTGTCGCTAGACTCGTGGCTTCCCCAGGAGATTGTTCTCATGCACGAGTATCTGCGTCCCGGCCGCTTCATCGATAGTGACCACCCGTCGGTGGTGGAGTTCGCCGAAAAACATCGCGGCAGTAACCGCGACCCGCTCGAGCAGGCGATCAATCTCTATTACGCAGTGCGCGAGGCCGTGCGTTACAACCCTTACACGTTCAGCCGCGATCCAGAGACCTTGCGCGGTAGTTATGCGCTGGCGACCGGTGAGAGTTATTGCGTGCCCAAGGCCACGCTGCTCGCCGGTGCGGCGCGGCATTGCGGGATTCCCGCGCGGATCGGCCTGGCCGATGTGCGCAATCACTTGTCGACCCCGCGTTTGCTGGAATTGCTCAAGAGTGACGTGTTCGCCATGCATGGTTATACAGAGCTGTACCTGAACGATCGCTGGGTCAAAGCCACGCCGGCGTTCAACCAGAAACTCTGTGAAATGTTCAACGTTGCGCCGCTGGAATTCGACGGGATCAACGACAGCGTTTTCCACCCGTTCAATCGTGACGGCGAGAAATTAATGGAGTACCTGATCGATCACGGTCAGTTCACCGATGTGCCGGAGGCGTTCTTTTTCGAACACCTGGAAAAGTGCTATCCGCACTTGTTCAGCGAACAGTTGCCGTCGCTGTTGGGGGACATGCAGAGCGATTTGAGTCGCGGCTGATCCGGCGTATGCTGCCTGCGCATTCATCAATCAAGAGGCGGTCATGCTGAAGATCTGGGGTCGGAAAAATTCGTCGAATGTCAGAAAACCTTTGTGGGCCGCCGAAGAACTGGGCCTGGCCTATGAAGCCATCGATGCGGGCGGCGCCTTTGGCGTAGTCGATACGCCCGAGTATCGTGCGATGAATCCCAACGGTCGCGTACCGGTGATTGAAGACGACGGCTTCGTGCTGTGGGAATCCAACGCCATCGTGCGTTACCTGATGGCCCGCCACGCCAACGACACCGCCTGGTATCCCTCGGACCTGAAAGCCCGCGCCACTGCCGACAAATGGATGGACTGGACCACTTCAAGTTTTGCCGGGCCGTTCCGCACCGTGTTCTGGGGTGTCTTGCGCACACCGGCGGACCAGCAGGACTGGCCCGCCATCAACGCCGCAATCAAAGAGTGCAATGGCTTGCTGGCAATGGCCGATCAGGCACTGGCGGCCAAACCGTACTTGTCCGGCGATGAAATCGGCATGGGCGACATTCCACTCGGCAGCTTCATTTATGCCTGGTTCGAGATGCCGATCGAGCGTGCGCCGCAGCCACATCTGGAAGCCTGGTATGCACGGCTGAAGCAGCGTGCGGCGTTCAAGAAAGCCGTTATGACCGCGTTGACTTAATACTCACTATCGACACACTTGACTGTACTTGTGTGGCGGCGACAAGCACCATTGCGCTCATGCGCTGCGGTTGCAATGCTCGCCGCCCGCCCTTATTGATCCCTTTCTTCCCTTCTTGGTGCGTAAATCCGATATGAGTTCCGCTCTGTCCATCCGGCAGCTAACCAAAACCTACGGCAACGGTTTCCAGGCCCTGAGTGGTATCGATCTGGACGTCGCCGAAGGTGACTTTTTCGCCTTGCTCGGCCCTAACGGCGCCGGCAAATCCACGACCATCGGCATTCTCTCGACCCTGGTGAACAAAACCAGCGGCACAGTGAATATCTTCGGCAACGACCTGGACAAGAATCCTGCACAGCTCAAGCGCTCCATCGGCGTGGTGCCCCAGGAATTCAACTTCAACCAGTTCGAAAAAACCTTCGACATCGTCGTGACCCAGGCCGGTTATTACGGCATCCCGCCGAAAATCGCCAAGGAACGCGCCGAGCAATACCTGACCCAACTCGGTTTGTGGGACAAACGCGATGTGCCGTCGCGTTCACTGTCCGGCGGCATGAAGCGTCGCTTGATGATCGCTCGCGCGCTGGTTCACGAACCGCGCCTGCTGATCCTCGACGAACCGACGGCGGGGGTCGATATCGAGCTGCGTCGTTCGATGTGGACGTTCCTCACCGAGCTGAACCAGAAAGGCATCACCATCATCCTCACCACGCACTATCTGGAAGAGGCTGAGCAGTTGTGCCGCAACATCGGCATCATCGACCACGGCACGATCGTCGAGAACACCAGCATGAAACAGCTGCTTGGCCAGCTGCATGTGGAAACCTTCCTGCTCGACACGAAAAACATGCTGAGCGTTGCGCCGCAGTTGCTGGGTTACCCGACCCGTTTGCTCGACGGCCATACCCTTGAAGTCCAGGTCGACAAGTCCATGGGCATCACCGCGCTGTTCACTCAACTGGCGCAGCAGAACATCGAAGTGCTGAGCCTGCGTAACAAAACCAATCGCCTCGAGGAGTTGTTCGTGTCCCTGGTGGAGAAAAATCTGTCGAAGGTGGCGGTATGAGTTCCGAGCTGCAGCCCAATCTTGTCGCGCTCAATACCATCGTTTATCGCGAGGTCAAACGCTTCACCCGGATCTGGCCGCAGACGCTGCTGCCGCCGGCGATCACCATGGTTTTGTACTTCGTGATCTTCGGCAATCTGATCGGCCGGCAGATCGGTGACATGGGTGGTTTCACCTATATGGAATACATCGTGCCGGGGCTGATCATGATGTCGGTGATCACCAACTCCTACGGCAACGTGGTGTCGAGTTTCTTCGGCAGCAAGTTCCAGCGTTCCATCGAGGAATTGATGGTGTCGCCGGTGTCGCCGCACACGATTCTGATCGGCTACACCCTGGGCGGCGTGCTGCGCGGGTTGATGGTCGGGCTCATTGTGACGTTGCTGTCGCTGTTCTTTACCAAGTTGCAGGTGCATCACCTGGGCGTGACCATTCTGGTGGTGGTGCTGACGGCGACGATCTTCTCGTTGCTGGGGTTCATCAACGCGGTGTTTGCGCGCAACTTTGATGACATCTCGATCATTCCGACGTTTGTGCTGACGCCGCTGACTTATCTGGGCGGGGTGTTTTACTCGATCTCGTTGTTGCCGCCGTTTTGGCAGACGGTGTCGTTGGCGAACCCTGTTTTGCATATGGTCAATGCGTTTCGGTACGGGATTTTGGGTGTCTCGGACATCAGGATCAGTGTGGCGATTACGTTCATGCTGGTGGCGACGGTGGTGTTGTATATCGGGTGTGCGCGGTTGTTGGTTAGTGGGCGGGGGATGCGTACTTAAGCGTACATATCCGTTGCTTCGGTAGTGGCTGATATTGGTTTCGCCCTTACGGCGAGTCACTTTGGAAAAGCCCCAAAGTAACCAAAGGGCTCTTGCCCCT
>NZ_AKJI01000101.1:0-15716 GCF_000282415.1 Pseudomonas sp. GM60 | reverse complement strand
AGGGGCAAGAGCCCTTGGTTACTTGGGGCTTTTCCAAGTGACTCGCCGTAAGGGCGAAACCAATAGCCGCCATCACCGAAGAAACGGATATACACACCAAAAACAAATGCTCAGCAATCACCGCCAAATCTTGATATCGGTCAATTGCAGATCCGCCCTTTGTCCGTAACCTCCACTGCATGTTGTGTTTTTAGATGAATAAAAATCTATATGTAGTATCTGGAGGCCGAATGCAAAGCACGCTGATCTCAGTAGGAAGTAACCGTTTGCACAAGCGCAACGGTGACCTGGTTGCCTTCGACGCCGACAAGATCCGTCAGGCGTTGATCGCTGCCGGCAGGGCAACCGGGGAATACACCGACGTTGAAGCCGAAGGCCTGCTCGAGGCCGTACTCGCCCGTCTGGAAGGGCTGCCGAGACTGCATGTCGAACAGATCCAGGACCGTGTCGAACGGGTGCTGATGGACGCCGGTTTTTTCTTCGCCATGCGCGCCTACATCGTCTACCGCGAACAGCACGGACGCTTGCGCCGCGACCGCCGGACCCTGGTCGAGGTCGCCACCTCCATGAACGAATACCTCGACCGTGAAGACTGGCGGGTCCAGGCCAACGCCAATCAGGGCTATTCCCTGGGCGGGCTGGTGCTGAACGTGTCGGGCAAGGTCACCGCCAACTACTGGCTGGACGAGGTCTACAGCGAAGCCATCGGCCAGGCCCACCGCGAGGCGGATTTGCATGTGCACGACCTCGACATGCTCGCCGGTTATTGCGCCGGATGGTCGCTGCGCACCCTATTGCACGAAGGGCTCAACGGTGTGCCGGGACGGGTCGAAGCCGGTCCGCCGAAGCACCTGAGCAGTGCTCTGGGGCAGATGGTGAATTTCCTCGGCACCCTGCAAAACGAATGGGCCGGTGCCCAGGCATTCAGTTCGTTCGACACCTACCTGGCGCCCTATGTGCGCAAAGACCAGCTGGGTTTCGAGCAGATACGCCAGGCGATCCAGGAATTCATCTACAACCTCAACGTCCCGTCGCGCTGGGGCACGCAAACACCCTTTACCAACCTGACCTTCGACTGGGTTTGCCCGCAGGATCTGCGTGAGCAGATTCCCATCATCGGCGGTGAGGAAATGCCGTTTGCCTATGGCGACCTGCAAGCCGAAATGGACCTGCTCAACCGCGCCTATATCGAGGTGATGCAGGCCGGCGATGCGAAAGGGCGGGTGTTCACCTTTCCGATCCCGACCTACAACATCACTCATGATTTTCCATGGGACAGTGAAAACGCTGACCGCCTGTTCGAGATGACCGCGCGTTACGGCCTGCCGTATTTCCAGAACTTCCTCAATTCGGACATGCAGCCCAATCAGGTACGTTCGATGTGCTGCCGCTTGCAACTGGACGTGCGCGAGTTGCTCAAGCGCGGCGGCGGTTTGTTCGGCTCGGCGGAACAGACCGGATCGCTCGGCGTGGTGACCATCAACTGCGCGCGACTGGGTTATGTGTTCAAGGGTGATACCAGCGGTTTGCTCAAGCGTCTGGACACGCTGATGGAACTGGCGATGGAGAGCCTGGAGGTCAAGCGCAAGGTGATTCAGCATCACATGGACGCCGGTTTGTACCCGTACACCAAGCGTTACCTCGGCACCTTGCGCAACCATTTCTCGACCATCGGCCTCAACGGCCTGCATGAAATGCTGCGCAATTTCAGCGGCGACAAGGAGGGCATGCACACCGAGCACGGCCGGCAGTTTGCCCTGAGGATGCTGGACCATGTGCGCGCCACGCTCGTGCGTTTCCAGGAAGAAACCGGCCACCTCTACAACCTCGAAGCGACGCCGGCCGAGGGCACTACCTACCGTTTCGCCAAGGAAGACCTCAAGCGCTATCCCGACATTCTCCAGGCCGGCAGCGCGCAGGCGCCGTATTACACCAACTCCTCGCAACTGCCTGTGGGCTACACCGAAGACCCCTTCGAGGCCCTGGAACTGCAAGACGAATTGCAATGCAAATACACCGGCGGGACGGTCTTGCATCTGTACATGGCCGAGCGGATTTCTTCGACCCAAGCCTGCAAGCAACTGGTGCGCAAAGCCCTCGGGCGGTTCCGCCTGCCGTACCTGACCGTGACCCCGACATTCTCCATCTGCCCGGTGCACGGCTACCTCGATGGCGAGCACGAGTTCTGCCCCAAATGCGACGAGATCCTGCTGCTCAAAGAACAGCAAACCGGCACCGTTCACTGATTTCGATCCACTCAACCGCAAGGAGCTTCACCATGATTGCATCGCAAACACTGCCCCAGGCTCAACGTCAACGCTGCGAAGTCTGGACCCGGGTGATGGGTTATCACCGTCCGGTGTCGGCGTTCAATCCGGGCAAACAGTCGGAGCACCGTGAGCGGGTGCACTTCACCGAAAGCGCGGCCGTGGCCGGGCGCCAATGAGTCGAATGCTGCGGGTCGGGGGCATGGTGCCCCTGACCACTATCGACTATCCGGGACAGCTCGCCTGCGTGCTGTTTTGCCAGGGGTGCGCCTGGCGTTGTCGTTACTGCCATAACCCGCAACTGATCCCGCCTCGTGGCACCGAGGAAGTGGATTGGCGGCGGGTTATGGCGTTTCTGCAACGTCGACAGGACCTGCTCGATGCCGTGGTGTTCAGCGGCGGTGAGCCGACCTTGCAGGACGCGTTGCCCGGCGCCATGGATGAAGTGCGCGCCATGGGATTTCGCATCGGTTTGCACAGCGCCGGCATCAAGCCGGCCGCGTTCGCCAAGGCGCTGGCCGGGGCCGACTGGGTGGGCTTCGACGTCAAGGCATTGCCTGAGGATTGCCAGGCCATCACTCGCGTCGAGGGCAGCGGAACAGCCAACTGGCGCAGCCTCGAGCATCTGCTGGCCAGCAATGTCGACTACGAGTGCCGCACCACCGTGCATTGGCATCTCGTCGAACCGGCACGTCTGTTGACCCTCGCGCAGCGATTGAGCGCGCTGGGCGTCAAGCGCTTCGCCGTGCAACTGGTACGCACCGAGCGGATGTTCGATCCGCTGCTGCCGAGCGTTTCGGCACAGGCCTTGCTACCCGATCTTTGGGAGGCGATGCGCGAGTTGTTTCCAGCGTTCGTGTTACGGGGGTAACCGAACCCGAGGAACAACGTTCAACAGTGACATCCACCATGAATTTCAAATGCGCTGCCAATCAGGCAGGTATCAAACTGGGAGCATTTGATATGGCTAAATTAACCACGGCACAACGGATCGTCATCGGCTTTGCAATCGCGCCGCTGGCGCTGATGGGCATGGCGTTTTACGCGTTGCACGATCTGGCAACGCTCAAGGAACAGGCGGTGGTCATCGTCAAACAGGACTGGCCGAAGATCGAACCGATCATGGTCATTGCCACGGGCGTGCGCGATAACGCCAGGAACACCCGGGACTTGCTGATCAACAAGGACAATCAGCAAGTGCAGCAGTCGATCGACGCCACCAAGAAACGCATCACCCAGGCGCTCGAAACCCTTGAGCCGCTGTTCTATCTGCCAGAGGGCAAAGCCGCTTACCTCGCCTTGAAAAAGAACCGTGAAGCCTACGTTGCCGCGTTCACCCAGGTGCAGGTCTTGATTCGACAAGGGGCTTCCGACGATGCCATGGCCCAGCTGAAGCAGAAAGTCGTACCGGCCGAAGCCGAGGTGTATCGCAGCCTGGATGAGTTGATGGCGCTGCAAGGGAAAATCTTCATCGACCGTGAACAGTCGGCGCAGGCACTGTACAGCGATGCCCGGCGCAACATGCTCGGGTTGTTCCTGTTCTGCCTGGCGCTGGTGATTGCCGCTGCGATAGTCGTCACGCGCAGTGTGACCCGGCCATTGGGTGGCGAGCCGGATGATGCCGCACGGTTCTTGAGTGAAATCGCCGAGGGCGACCTGACGATTCAGGTGCCGGTGGGTGCAAGTGCCGACGGCAGTGTGATGATGAACATGCATCAGATGCAGCAAAGCCTGAATGCCATGGTCAAGCACATCGCTTCTTCGGTTGACCGGGTAGCCAGCTCTTCCGAAGAACTGAGTGCCGTCAGCAGCCAGACTGCCAGCAACCTGCAATTGCAGGGGCTGGAGATCGAGCAGGCCGCTGCGGCGGTGAATCAGATGACGGCTGCGGTGGATGAAGTGGCGCGCAACGCGGTCAGTACTTCCGAGGCCTCCAAACAGTCCGAGCAAACCGCGCAGCGCGGCCGCGAACAGGTTCAGGAAACCGTGGTTGCCATTGGCGAACTGGCCGATGGCGTCACCGACACCTCGCAACGCATCGAGCAACTGGCGGGCCGGGTGCAGGACATCAGCAAAGTCCTGGACGTGATTCGCAGCATCGCCGAGCAGACCAATCTGCTGGCCCTCAACGCGGCAATTGAAGCCGCACGGGCCGGGGATGCCGGGCGCGGCTTTGCCGTGGTCGCCGATGAAGTGCGTGCGTTGGCGCATCGTACGCAGGAGTCCACCCAGGAAATCGAGCAGATGATCGGCAACATTCGCCAGGATACCGGCCATGCGGTGACGGCCATGCAAAGCAGCAGTCACCTGGTGCGGGCCACCCTGGAAGTGGCGCAGCGCTCAGGTGATGCACTGGATCAGATCACCCGGTCCATCTCGCAGATCAATGAACGCAACCTAATGATTGCCAGTGCCACGGAGGAGCAGGCGTTGGTGGCGCGTGAGGTGGATCGCAATCTGGTGGGGATTCGCACCTTGTCCGAGCAAGTCTTGCTGGGTGCGCAGCACACCGACACCGCTGGCCATGAACTGGCACAGATGGCCGGGGCGCTGCATCAGACCGTAGCGCGATTCAAGGTCTAGACCACCCGGGCGGGTGGTTGTGGAGGTGGGCGCTCAGGACCAGCCCCAGAACTGCAACCACCAGCCAAACCCGATCAAACCATTGGCCAACAGCAGGCAGGCGCTGCCCGACATGCGCCGCGCCAGAGAGCGGTTTTCGCGGCTCAGTCGCTTCCATCCCAGCAGCAAACTCCAGCCTGTCGCGGCCACCAACAGGCAGGCCCTGACCGGTTGCACCCATTCCAGCAGCAAACCTTCGTAGCGCAGCAGTTTCACGGTGGTTGCCGACAACCCGAGAAACAGTCCCGCACCACCCAGGGGCGTGAGTGTGAGCGCCAGGGGCCAATACAGTGCACGATCGCCCGCCAGTCGAGCGGTCAGGCGCAAGAGAACCATTAGCACGGTGCCGAGCAGCACCGAACTCAAACTCAGGTAAGTGACGATGCTGAACCCGTCGAGCCAACTGAAGCTGTCGTTGAGCTGCGGGTAATGGGTGAGCAGCCACCAGGGCGCGTTGTCTTGCAAGGCCCAGAACTGGTCGTGTTCAACCAGCCATTGGGCGAGCGTTTGTTTGAGGGCGACGAACCAGGGACTGACCGTCCACTGGAATGCGCCCATCGCCAGGCCAATCACACCGAACAGCAGCAAGCGAGCATCCCACGGGGATAGCGTCTGCGACGTCGCGTGAAGAATCTCTTGATTGCCCGACCGGGCGATCAACTGGACGGCACCGCGTTGCCCGCTGCAGCGCCCACAGGCATGGCAATCACTGGCGCCTTGCAGGCGTCGGATATCGAGCAACGGTGCGCAATTGGGTGGCGGCAGGCGTGGCGGGGCGTTTTCTATCCAGCGTTGTTCATTGACCTGAAAATGCACCGGCGCCAGGCGGGCAAGCAGTGCGAACACGCCGCTGACCGGGCACAGGTAACGGCACCAGACCCGCTTGCCTCGGGCGAACAACAATCCGACGACCACCGCAGCGACTGTCGAACCACCCAGAATCAGCAGCGCCGCCTGAGCGTAGTCATAGACGCTGATCAACTGGCCGTAGAGGGTCGTCAGGCAGAACGCCAGGGTCGGCCAGCCGCCCCAGCGCAACCAGCGCGGCACGCCCATGCCTTTACCGTAATGGCTGGCCCATTCGCTGAGCGAGCCTTCCGGACACAGCACGCCACACCAGAGCCGACCGAACATCACGATCGACAGCAGCACGAACGGCCACCAGATCCCCCAAAACAGAAACTGCGCGAGCAAGGTCAGGTTGTCGAGCATCCGGGCCTTGCTGTCCGGCAGCGGCAGCAGCGGCGGGATCACCAACAGCACTGCGTAAAACACCACAACCAGCCACTGCGCGGCACGAATGAACCGCGCATGGCGCCGCATCCCGTCGCCCAGTCGCTGGAGCCATCGATTGTGCCAACTCAGTTCAGGCATGGGACTTTTTCCATCGTCCGTTGCCGTAGCCATCCGCCGACGACCAGCCAGTAACCGATCCATACCAGCAAGGTCAGGCCGCTGGGGGTTGCCCGATAACCGGCAAAACCGGCCAGGAAACCACCCAGTCCATGGCTGTCGTTCAGCAAGGCGCTGCTGTCCCAGAACGCGTCGCCAATGACGCCGTAAACCTGCTCCGGCAGATCGAGGGCGAGCAGTTGGCCGCCGATTCGCTCGGTGCCACTGACCAGCAATGCGGCCCCGAGCATGAGCAGGATGACTTCGCTGATGGCAAAGAATCGTTGCCACGAAATGAACCGGCGACTGCTGTGCAGCAGGATGATGGTCAACGCCGACAGCACCAGTCCCATGGCGCCGCCGATGGCAAACAAACCGAGCTGCGGGCCTCGCAGTTGAGCACCGGCGCCATAGAGAAACACGACCGTTTCACTGCCTTCACGACTGACCGCAAGCATCGCCAGCAGCAACAACCCCATGCCGCCTTGCCGGGCCAGATGGCTGTCGGCGTGGCGCTGCAAATCCTGTTTGAGGGAGCGCCCGTGACGATGCATCCAGCCCACCATCTGCACCATCAACAGGCTGGCAACCAGCGCGAGTGCGGCCTGGAACCATTCACTGGCCGAGCCGCTCATGGCCTCGCCGGCAAACAGAATCAGCACAGCCAGCAGACCCGAGAGCAGCAACCCCAGCCCCACGCCGACCCACAGGTATTTGATCAGCCGATGACCCTGGCCCTGCTGGCTGGCCCAGGCCTGGAGAATGCCGATCACCAGCAACGCCTCGACGCTTTCGCGCCAGACGATGAACATTGATTGATTCATGAAAACTCCGTGCGCTGACAGGTTATTTCGCGAGGATGCCGCCCTCGGGCAGTTGCGGATTGAACTCGTCGAAAAACGGGTAGTGACCGGGCCTGAGCGGGTGAATGACGACAAAGGTGGTCACGCCCGGTGACATGACTTTTTCAACCCGCAGCGGTGTGCTCTCGAATTCGGCCGGCCCCTGACCGTTGTTTTTCAGGACGATCTTGAATCGCTGTCCGGCCGGGACCTCCAGCAAGGCCGGCGTGAAGTGGCCATCGCGCAGGATCAGTTCGTAGCTCGGCAACTCGGCATGGGCGGTCAACGGCGCAAGGGCTCCAGCCACCAGCAGGCAGGCAACCTGCAGGCGTTTCATTCAATAGCCGCCTTTTTTGCCAATGCCGGCGTAGACGAATTCGTAGTGCAGCTCGCAGCGTTCGAACCAGGGCGCGACACCGGTTTCCTTGTCGGTGTGGCGACCGAGAGAGGCGTGACCACCGGGTGGCAGGATGGTGAAGGTGAGTTGATATTTGCCCGGCCCCATCAGCTTCACATTGTCGCCGTAGTGCGGACCGTCGTTGGCGACCATGGCGTGGAAATCGCCTTTGAGTTCCGGGTCGTTGCCTTGCTTTTTCAGATTGAAAGAGACGTTGAGATAGGGCACGAAACTGCCTTCCTGAAAGCCCTGGTGATTATCCGCAGTGGCGCGGATGTCGGCCTCCAGATGCACATCCGAATCCGCAGTGGCGCGCATCATGCCCGCCGGTTCCATCTCGATCGGTTGCAGATAAACCGCCCCGACTTCCAGCCCCGGACACAGCTGTGGTTCGCCGATCGGGTATTCCTTGGCCTGAGCCAGTGGTACGAGCATGAGCAAAGCGAGTGTGAGAGAGGTACGCATGATTTCTTCCTGGGCACTGACGAGTAGGAACCCGAGTCTAGGAAGGTTTTCTGCGAACAATAATGATTGCTATCAAGTTTTAAGTAATTAAACCGACGGCTCGTCGCGCCGGCGAAATCGCTGGGCGCGCTCGACGCTGTGGGTCATCTGTGCCGCCGCATGGACGGTCAAGGGATGCTGGGTAAATCCGGCTCTGGGGGAAATGTAGCCGGCCATTTCCCGGGCAACGGCGAGCTGACGTTCCGAACCTTCCGCCAGCAGCGCGATGACCAGGTTTTCCAGGGCAATGACGCGGACACGCAAGTGAACCAGTTCGGCGTTTGTCAGCGCAGGTGGGGCGATAAACGCATCGCTATCGATGGATGTGGCGGCGTCTTGATCGTCCCATGTCGACAGCGGTGGACGGTCGGGTGTCTCTGTGTTCGGGTGAGGATTTTTATTAATCATGAGCGACGCCTCCAAGTCTGTTCGGCCGTTATCAGCTTAGCCTCAGGATCATGATCGGGGGAGGGCAGTCACTCGATGTCGATAGCTTGATATCCATCAAGGACGACTGCGCGCGAGGGTTGTAGCTTGGCAAGCACGCCTCTCAATGATCGGAGATCGGCATGGCCAAGAACTTCCCCGACAACCCCAAACACCCCGAGCGGATTTGCTGGGGGTGCGACCGGTATTGTCCGGCCAAGTCGTTGGCGTGCGGCAATGGCTCCGAGCGTACGATGCATCCGGCCGAGCTGTTTGGCGAAGACTGGAACGTGCCCGGCGACTGGGGTATCGAGCCCCTCATCGTCACAACCAAGGCGGCGGATGACGATATCTGACGCAGGTCCAACCTGGTCATAGCGCAGTCTTGCGTTCCATGCCCGCCACCATCTGTCATGAAATGAAAAGCCGGTGTCGTCTGATGAGAAGCGGCTCACCAGACTGCGTCCTACAGTCCAATCAGCGCAAATCGACGCTGTACAGACTGGAGAATAAGAAAAAATGGCCAACGCCGTACGCTTCTACGAAACCGGTGGTCCCGAAGTCCTCCGTTATGAGGAGGTCGAGGTCGGCGATCCCGGTCCAGGCCAGGTTCGTCTTCGTCATGTGGCGGTGGGCCTTAATTATGCCGACACCTATTTTCGCAATGGCACTTACCCGATTCCGATGCCCAACGGCATGGGGGTTGAAGCGTCCGGTGTGGTTCAGGCCGTCGGCGAAGGGGTGACCAACGTCCAGGTGGGGGACCGCGTCACTTATACCGGTTTCCTCAACACCCTTGGCGCCTACAGCACCGAACGGCTGATCGCGGCCGCGCCGTTGATCAAGCTGCCGGAAACCATCAGTTTCGAGACCGCAGCGGCCATGACCATGCGCGGCCTGACGTCTTCGTACCTGATGCGCCGCATCTACGACTTCAAGGAGGGCGACAGCATTCTGCTGCACGCCGCCGCCGGTGGCGTTGGCCTGATCGTCTCGCAGTGGGCCAAATTGCTCGGCTTGAACGTGATCGGCACGGTTTCGACCGAAGAAAAGGCCCAAATCGCCCGGGCTCACGGTTGCGACCATACTATCAATTACAGCCATGAAGACGTCGCCGCCCGCGTTCGCGAATTGACCGATGGCGTCGGCGTCAACGTGGTGTTCGACAGCGTCGGCAAGAACACCTTCGCCGGCTCCCTGGATTCGCTCAAGCGTCGTGGCCTGATGGTGTGCGTCGGCACGGCATCCGGTCCGATCCCTGCGTTCGACCCGGTGATGCTGGCAATGAAAGGCTCGTTGTTCCTGACCCGTCCGGCCCTGGCTGACTACATCGCCGACCCTGCGGAGAAAGCCGCCCTGGCCGGTGAGTTGTTCGACCACGTCGGCAGCGGTCGGATCAAGATCGAGATCAACCAGCACTACGCCTTGCAGGATGCGGTGCAGGCTCATCGCGACCTTGAGTCGCGCAAGACCACCGGTTCGTCGATTTTCGTCATTTAAGGAGCGGCCAGCCATGAAAGTCGAACAATTGACCTGCAACATCGGCGCCGAACTGATCGGCGTGAACCTCGCCGACGCGGTGCATGACGACGGTCTGTTTGCCGAGATTCGTGCCCAGTTGCTCAAGCACCGGGTGGTATTCCTGCGTGATCAGAACATCACTCGCGACGAGCACGTGGCCTTCGCTCGCCGCTTTGGTGAGTTGGAAGACCATCCGGTGGCCGGCAGCGATCCGGATCATCCGGGGCTGGTGCGGATCTACAAGAATCCGGACCAGCCGATGGACCGCTATGAAAACGCCTGGCACGCCGACGCCACCTGGCGCGAGGCGCCGCCAATGGGGTGCGTGTTGCGCTGCGTGGAATGCCCGCCGGTCGGCGGCGACACCATGTGGGCCAACATGGTCGAGGCCTATGCGCGTTTGCCGGAAGACGTGAAGGTGAAAATCGCCGACCTGCGTGCCCGTCACAGCATCGAAGCGAGTTTCGGTGCGGCGATGCCGATCGAAAAACGCCTGGCGCTCAAGGCGATGTACCCGGACGCCGAACACCCGGTGGTGCGCACCCACCCGGAAACCGGCGAGAAGGTGCTGTTCGTCAACGCCTTCACCACTCACATCAGCAACTACCACACCTCTGAGCGGGTGCGCTTCGGCCAGGACGCCAACCCCGGCGCCAGCGAATTGCTGCGCTACCTGATCAGCCAGGCGTACATCCCCGAGTATCAGGTGCGCTGGCGCTGGAAGCCCAACAGCATCGCCATCTGGGACAACCGCAGTACCCAGCACTACGCCGTCATGGATTACCCGCCGTGCCATCGCAAGATGGAGCGCGCCGGGATCATCGGCGACAAGACCTACTGATCGACCCTTTCTGCATACGCACTCGTAAACACGTCTGCCCGGCACGATCCCGGGTGGGCGGGACAATCATAAAAAGTGGAGTAAATCATGCAATTCTTCGACGATTCCCTGCACCCGGAAAACATGGAAAAAGTGGTCATCACCGTGGCCCCGTACGGCCCGGAATGGATGCCTGAAGATTTCCCGGAAGACATCCCGCTGACCATGGACGAGCAAGTCCAGAAAGCGGTCGATTGCTATGAAGCCGGCGCCACCGTGCTGCACCTGCATGTGCGTGAACTGGACGGCAAGGGCTCCAAGCGCCTGTCGAAGTTCAACGAGCTGATCGCCGGCGTGCGCGAAGCGGTGCCGGACATGATCATCCAGGTCGGCGGTTCGATTTCCTTCGCCCCGGAAAGTGATGGCGAAGCCGCCAAGTGGCTGTCCGACGACACCCGCCACATGCTGGCCGAGCTGACGCCAAAACCGGATCAGGTCACGGTGGCGATCAACACCACTCAGATGAACATCATGGAGCTGCTGTATCCGCAATACCTGGAAGGTACCTCACTGGCTAACCCGTTGATCCAGGCTGCCTACAGCGAAATGACCGTACCGGCCGGCCCTGCCTGGGTTGCCGAGCACCTCAAGCGCCTGATGGACAACGACATCCAGCCGCACTTCCAGCTGACCGGCATGCATGCCCTGGAAACCCTCGAGCGCCTGGTGCGCAAGGGCATCTACAAGGGCCCGCTGAACCTGACCTGGATCGGCATCGGTGGCGGTTTCGACGGTCCGAACCCGTTCAACTTCTTCAATTTCATCCACCGCGCGCCGAACGGCTGCACCCTGACCTCCGAGTCGTTGCTCAAGAACGTCATGCCGTTCAACACCATGTCGATGGCCATGGGCATGCACCCGCGCGTGGGCAATGAAGACACTATCATTGATCACAAGGGTGATCGCTTCGGCTCGGTGGCGCAGATCCAGCAAACCGTGCGCATTGCCCATGAACTGGGTCGCGAAATCGCCACGGGCAAAGAAGCCCGCGAGATTTATCGCATCGGTGTGAAGTACGACAGCATCGAGCAGACCCTGCTGGCCAACGGTATGGCCCCCAACCGCAAGGCTGGGCAAAAGGGTGTGCCGCAACGCGGCTGACCGGCGGTCCGGACGAGGGGCCGCAACCTCTCGTCCACCGCACTGCAACACGCTTGATAACAACAATAAATAAAAGCATTGAGGAGGCTGCATGGCCTTTCACCCAATCGCCGCTGACGATGACGACGCAGGTTGCGTCGGCGTTTCGCGCCAATATGCCTGGATCGTTTTTGCATTGACGTTCGGCCTGTTGATTTCCGATTACATGTCGCGTCAGGTGCTGAACGCGGTGTTCCCGCTGCTCAAGAGCGAGTGGGCCCTGAGTGACGGCCAGCTCGGGTTGCTCAGCGGCATCGTTGCCTTGATGGTCGGCCTGCTGACCTTCCCGCTGTCGTTGATGGCTGACCGCTTTGGGCGAGTCAAGAGCCTGGCGCTGATGGCGCTGCTGTGGAGCCTGGCCACGCTGGGCTGCGCATTGGCGCAGGATTACCAGCAAATGTTCATTGCCCGGTTCATGGTCGGCGTCGGTGAAGCGGCTTATGGCAGCGTCGGTATCGCCGTGGTGATTTCGGTGTTTCCGAAACACATGCGCGCCACCCTGGCCAGCGCGTTCATGGCGGGCGGCATGTTCGGTTCGGTGCTGGGCATGGCGTTGGGCGGTGCCATCGCGGCCAAGCTGGGCTGGCGCTGGTCGTTCGCCGGCATGGCGTTGTTTGGCCTGGTGCTGGCGATGCTTTATCCGATCATCGTCAAGGAAGCGCGCATCGCTCCGCAACGGGTCGCCAAGGCTGTCGCGGGGGCCAAGCGTCCGCTGCGTACGCTGTGGTCCAGTCGTTCGGTGGTAGCAACCTACGTCGCCAGCGGCTTGCAGCTGTTCGTCGGCGGCACGGTGATGGTGTGGATTCCCAGCTACCTCAATCGCTACTACGACATGCCGACGGACAAAGCCGGCGCCATGGCGGCGATCATCGTGCTGTGCAGCGGTGCGGGGATGATTGTGTGCGGCATGCTCAGCGATCGGCTGTGTCGCAACTCGCCGGAACGCAAGGTCAGCCTGGCCATCGCCTTTTGCCTGGGCAGTTGCCTGCTGCTGTCGGCGGCGTTCGCAATGACGGCAGGGCCTATGCAACTGGCACTGATTTGCCTGGGCATGCTGATTGCCACCGGTACCACCGGCCCGGCTGGCGCGATGGTCGCCAACCTGACCCATTACTCGGTCCATGGCACGGCCTTCGCCACGCTGACATTGGCCAACAACATGCTGGGACTGGCGCCAGGGCCGTTCATCACAGGAAGGGTGTCGGACCTCATCGGCCTGCATGCCGCTTTCCAACTGGTGCCATTGGTCAGCCTCGCGGCAGCGGCCGTGTTCTTTTATGCCAAGTGTCATTACCACAAAGATATTGCCCGCCTTCAGGGTCAGCGCGTGCCTGACCCCGTCAGCCAGGCCGGGTTAGAGGTGAAGTTGTGAGTCGTCGTCTACAGATTGATGTGTTTTTCGATTTTATCTGCCCCTGGTGCCTGATCGGCAAACGCCAACTGGAGCATGCGCAGGTACAGTTTCGCAGTCGCCATCCGGATGTGCAGATCAGCACGCAGTGGCATGGCGTGCAGTTGCTGCCGCAGTTGCCGTTGGAAGGTGAGCCCTTCGTCGATTTCTACCGCAAGCGTCTGGGCAATGCCGATGCCATGACCATGCGCCAGGCCCAGGTACAAAAGGCTGCCGCGGCGGTTGGACTGACCATCGACCTCGGCCAGATCGAGACGATGCCCAATACCGCAGACGCCCATCGCCTGTTCGAGCGGGTCAGCGCGCTGGGCAACGCTGCCCAGAGTGAAATGTTGCTTGAGCGGCTGTTCGCCGCTTATTTCCGCAAACGCGAAAACCTTGGTTGCCGCGAGACCTTGCTCGCCATTGCCCGCTCCTGCGGCATTGATGCGCAGGTTTTGGCTGACTGCCTGACGGGCGACGCCACGCCATTTGCCGGATCACCCGAGGCGAGCAGTGGCGTACCGGGCTTTCAGTTCGATCGCCGCATGACGGTGGTGGGCGCGCAACCTGCAGCGGTGTTGCTCGGGGCCATGAGCCAGGCACTGAAAGAAAGTGATTACGAGCGGCAACCTGCATGACCCGGCGTATCCCCGTGCCTGCCGGCAAACACCCGCAGGCGGGCGGTCGTGCACTGTTCGAATTCGATGAAAAAAGCCTGGCGCTGTTCAACGTCGAAGGTGACTTGTTCGCCATCGACGACAGTTGCCCGCACCAGGGCGCCTCGCTGTGTGGCGGGCGTCTTGAGGGGCGAGTGATTCAATGCTGCGCCCATGGTCTGCGCTTCGATCTGCGCAGCGGTTACCTGCTCAATTCCACCGCAGTCAAAGTCGCCAACTACCCGGTCGAGATCATCGACGGTCAGGCATTCATCGTCATTGTTCCCGAGGAGGCCGCGCCATGAACGCCATCGCTCTCACCCGTATCCACAGCCGAACGCGCGAACTGGCGCCGGGTTTTGTCGTCAGTCTGATCGTGGCGGCGGCCGCGTCCTTTTTGTCCGAGCACTACGGTGCGCCGGTGATGCTGTTTGCCTTGCTATTGGGCATGGCCCTGAATTTTCTGGCCAGCGACGGTGCCTGCAAGGCCGGCATCGAGTTCACGGCGCGCACCGTGTTGCGCATCGGCGTGGCGCTGCTGGGCATGCGCATCACCCTTGAACAGATGGCTGCGCTGGGCTGGAAGCCAGTGGCGCTGGTGGTGATTCTGGTGGTGGTGACCATCGGCGTTTCAGTGATCGCTGCCAAGGCGCTGGGCTTTCAGCGTTTGTTCGGCATGCTCACCGGAGGGGCCACCGCGATTTGTGGTGCATCGGCCGCGTTGGCGCTGGCGGCAGCGCTGCCTAATCACCCGCAGAAAGAACGCGCGACGTTGTTCACGGTGATTGGGGTGTCGGCGCTGTCGACTCTGGCGATGATTGTGTACCCGATGATTGCCAACTGGCTGCAACTGTCGCCGCAAGTGGCGGGGGTGTTTCTCGGGGCGACCATCCATGACGTGGCCCAGGTGGTCGGCGCCGGTTACAGCATGTCGACCGAGACCGGCGATACGGCCACGGTGGTCAAGCTGATGCGGGTCGCGATGCTGCTGCCGGTGATCGTCACCGCCGCGATGATTACCCGCATGCAGGGCGCCGATCCGACCGGCAAGCGACCACCGTTGTTGCCGTGGTTCGCCGTCGGTTTCCTGTTGCTGGCGTGCATTAACAGCACCGGGTGGATAGCCCCGGTGGTGCAGGGCTCGATCAATGAGCTGTCGCGCTGGTGCCTGGTGGTGTCCATCAGTGCCCTGGGTATGAAGACCCAGCTTAAGGAACTGGCGGCGGTGGGTATCAAGCCGATTCTGTTGATGGTGGGGGAGACGGTGTTCCTCGTCGTGCTGGTGCTGTTGTTGCTGCACTGGGGGCTTTGACACCCGACGCATAACGCTTTTTGACAGAGGGCTGCACCGCGGTTGACTCCTCACTGTGGTGGTGTCCTCGACCGGTGTCGACAACACCGGTTTTTTCGGCGACTGTGCCAGCAGTCGCCTTTTTTTTGCCCGGGGTGAGCTTGCCAGGGAAGGGTCAGAGGCCAGGCTTCCCGCGTTATCGTTGACCTCCGTCGGTGACTTTGCCGACGTTGATCCATGCCGTGTCAAAGCTTGTGGGAGATTGTTGTTTGAGTACATATCCGTTTTTTCGGATGAGGCGGCTATTGGTTTCGCCTTTACGGCGAGTCACTTGCAGAAGCGGCAAGTAACCAAGCGCTCTTGCCCCTTTCGTTCGGTGCCTCGC
>NZ_AKJI01000100.1:0-17342 GCF_000282415.1 Pseudomonas sp. GM60 | reverse complement strand
CCGGAGCGAGGGCATGGCGAGCATTAGCGAGCCACCGAACGAAAGGGGCAAGAGCCCTTGGTTACTTGGGGCTCTTCCAAGTGACTCGCTGTAAAAGCGAAACCATAAGCCGCCATGACCGCATCTACGGATATGCACACCAATCAAACAAACCCGCAAAAAAAAAGCCCCGATCAAATCAGGGCTTTTTATAGAAAGAAAACTAGCGATTACTTCTCGGCACGCTCTTTCAGGGCTTTCAAGGTATTGAACGGCGCATCAACCACAAACTTGTTGGCAATCATCGAAGGCACGCTACCACCCGGCTCAGTGTGAACCTGATAGGTCACTTCAATCTGGTCACCCTTGGGCACGAACTTCCAGAACCCATCTACCTTGGCAACCCGCACAAAACCCTTTTCTTCAGGAATGTACTTCGGCACGCCCTCAAGCTTACGGGTCAGACTGCCATCGGCGCCTACGGTAGTCGTGATATGCAGCACCGAATCACGCGCAGTCACCGGCCATGGGGTATTGAACTGGGTGTAGGTCCAGCTCTGATCGCCTTCATGCTTGAGCAGTTTCTGCTGCTTGCATTCGTGAATCCACGAGCAGGCGCCCGCCACGTCTTCCTGGAGTGTGCGCAATTTGGCCATGGTGGTTTTCATCAGGGTAACGCCCTGATAAGCCTTGTAGTCAGAGCCGGCCACTTCACTCAAGGACACCTTGATGCCGTCTTCATTCTTGGCCACCTTCCAGTCTTCGGCCTGTGCGGTGGCAGTCGCCAGCAAAACCGTCAAACCACACAGCACAGCCATACGATGCAGCGAACCCATAATCTTATTCCTTATTGTTGAAGTTCCGTTCGTTGACACATCACGCCGCCGTCATCTGCTCCCACCAGCCCAGCAATCTGATCGCTTCGTCACTGCTGTTTCCGCAGACTTCGACGTCGGCTTCAAACGCCGAACATACGGCCGGACGTTCCGGTTGGCCGAAAATACTGCACAGGTTTTCGGCAGAGAGTTGAACGCAACGTTCTCCAGCGGCTTTGCCATTGGGCATACCGGGAATCGGAGAACTGATGGAAGGGGCAATGCAACAGGCGCCACAGCCTTCACGGCATTTCATGACGACGAGCTCCTCGCGACGGGTGATGTGTTAAAGGACGGGGCACAGAGTAACCGCTAAAACAGTTGTTTTAAATTACCTGCCGCCGGGTTTTTACGCTCAAACCAGCGTGACTGACCAGTCTCCGACAAAGCGTCTGGCCTGCGGGTCACGCCGAGGGAGGATTTACTGCTTGAACTCCAATTCCAGCGCCGCGCCATCGACGTCTCGACGCTCTTCGTTACGCAGTTGCAACTTCATTTCGTTGCTGATCAGTCGCCCGTTGAGCTGGAACGGAGAGCTGCCGGCCTTCTCACCAAACATTTTTGGCAACACCGCATCGTGCCGGGGCAACGGGACTGTACCGACCGGCTTAAACTCTTCGGCCATTTCCTCAGGCAAGCTCAAATCCAGGTCAGCCGAAGGCAGTTTGGTTTTCACCACTTCACTGGCCGGTTTCGATTTGGAGGCAATGGGCGAACGTTTTTTCTGCGTAGCCGCTTTCTTTTTGACCGGCGTGGCTTTTTTTGCCGGTGCCGGTTTTTTCGATGTCGCGCTGGCGGCCGGTTTTTCCTGAACGGGAGCCGCCAGGACGCCTTCCGAATTGAAGGTTATCAGCAGGCAGATCGACAACCAGGCGGCAGGAAAAATCGGTTTCATGGATCCAACGGGGAACGGCGCTATCGGCAGAGGGCATATGCTCGCTCGTTGGACGCGACATGACAAGCTCGGGCAGGAATTACCCGCCCGCCCCTTCACATTCCGCCGGCCATCTCCTGGCAAAGCTGGGTAGCCAGCATGCCCAGGGTCATCAATGCACGCTCGGCTTCGCGATTCCAGGGAATGCCGCAGTTGAGCCGAATGCAGTGATTGAACTGCTCGGTGTTACTGAAAATCAGCCCCGGTGCGATGCTGATGCCTTGCTGCAACGCGCGCACATGAAGTTCTTGTGTATTGACCCGCCCCGGCAGACTCACCCACAGAATGAAGCCGCCGGTCGGCCGGGTCATCTGTGTGCCTTCCGGGAAATACTGCTGCACCGCGAGCTGGAAAGCGCTGAGATTTTTGCGGTACTCCTGACGGATGTATCGCAAATGCCGGTCGTAACCGCCATTTTCCAGATACGCCGCGATCCCCATCTGCGTAACGCTGCAAGCCGAATGCGTGCTGAAGGTCTGCAAGCGCTGGATTTCCTGCTGGTACTTGCCGGCAATCATCCAGCCAATCCGCACACCCGGAGACAGGGTCTTGGAGAAGCTTGAACAGTAGATCACCCGATCCAGCCGGTCGTAGGCCTTGAGTGCCTTGGTGCGGCCCTGCTCGAACATCAGTTCGCCGTAGATATCGTCTTCGACCACCTGAATATCGAAATCCGAGGCCAGGCGCAGCAGTTGTTTCTGCCGCTCTTCGGGCATGGTGCCGCCCAGCGGATTGCTCAGGCGCGTAGTCAGCACCAGCGCTTTGATCGACCACTGATTCGCTGCCAGTTGCAAGGCTTCCAGGCTCATGCCGGTGGCCGGATCGCTGGGGATCTCGATGACTTTCAGGCCCAGCAGATCGGCCAGTTGCAGCAACCCGTAGTAGGTTGGCGACTCGGCGGCGATCAAGTCGCCCGGCCGGGTCAGCACGCGCAGGGACATCTGCAAGGCATCGACGCAGCCGTGGGTAATGACCACTTCCGACGGATCGACCACCACGCCGGCATCGCGCATGCGAATTGCCACTTGCCGCCGCAACGGTTCAAAACCGGGGCTGAACATGTAACTGAATGCCCGTGGGCTATGGAATCGGGTGACTTTGGCCAGCTGCTGATGCAGCGCTCGCACCGGCAGGTAATCGACGCTCGGCACCGCCGCGCCCAAGGGAAACACGCCCTCACGACGGGATTCGACCAACACTTGTTGAATGATGCTGCTGCGAGTGACCAGGCCGGGACGTTCGACCCGGGCGATGTCCGGTGTCGGCGCAGTCAGGGCCGGCGTCTGGTGCACGTAGTAACCCGACTGCGGCCGGGCACGGATCAGCCCCTGATCTTCGAGATTGGCATACGCCTGCAACACCGTCGCATGGCTGACATTGAGCTGCGAACTCATCTTGCGCACCGAAGGCACGCGCTCCCCCGGCCGATAGACCCCACGACGGATGTCTTCGGCCAGTTGTTGAGCAATACGTTGGTAGAGCAAGAGATTGGTCATGACGCAGCACTCGATTTCACGGGCATTTTATTCTTGTGTGAAACAATACCGGAACAGTTTAGAAGTGTACGGGGACAGTTGTCACAATAGTCGACGGTACAGTGCAGTGTCAGCAAAATCTGTACTGCTTTGCGAGGCAATTCGCAGACACAAAAAAACCCGGCGCTGACGGGCAGCCCGGGTTTGTAGGAGCCGGCTTGCTGGCGATAGCATCACTGCGGTTCGTCTGAAACACCGCGGTGACGCCATCGCCAGCAAGCCGGCTCCTACGGATTGCATGGTTTCACAAGGAAGCGTCCATTACCGGGCGGCGCCGAGCAGGCCTTTTTCGTCGGAGAACACAATTTCCACTCGACGGTTCTGCGCCCGGCCCCGTTCCGAGGCGTTCGCGTCTACCGGGTATTCGTCGCCATAACCTTCGACCTTAATGCGTTTTTCGTCGATGCCCAGGTCCGTCAACACGTCCGCCACCGATTGCGCACGGTCACGGGACAGTTTGAGGTTTTCCTGCTTGCCGCCGGTGCTGTCGGCGTAGCCTTCGATGCGCACGACGCGCTTGGGATTGAGCTGCAGGAATTGCACGATCTTCAACACCACGCGGTTCGCCGAGTTTTTCAGTTCCGCTTCGCCAGTGTCGAACAGCACGTCGCCGAGGGTCATCACCAGGCCACGGTCAGTCTGGGTCGTGGCCAGCGCAACAATCTGCTCTTCAAGCCACTTGCCCTGCTGCTGCACACTCAGCAGTTTGGATTCGCGCAGGGCCAGTTGCAGGCGCTGGCGCTCCAGTTCGAGCTTCGCCGCGCGCTCTTCGTTGAGTACCTGATTGGTGTGCTCCCGAGCGATTTCGCTGTAGCGCCGGCTCAGGTAGGCGTAATGCAGTACGTCGGACCCGCTGCCCCAGTAGCTGGACAGTCGATCGGCACGGGCCAGGGATTCACCGGCACGGATCACGTCTTTCGGTGCGATTCGCAGCACGCTGGAATCCTCTTTCACCTTCTGAAAGTCAGCACCCGCTTCTTGCAGCGCGGCCTCACTGCGCTGACCGGCGCAGCCATAGAGGCTGGCACAGCCCACGAGGATCAAGCCGCCGATAGCTTTGGACGTGAGGTTCATTGAGCATCCCCCACTTGCTTGCGCAATCGAGTGATGCGGGTGTTGAGAAGATCCAGCTTCTCTTCACTTTTGAGCGTCAGGACCTTGGCTTCAGCCAGGCGCGCGTCAAGTTCGGCCTGTTCGGAGCGCATGCGTGCATGCTTGTAAGACTGATCGGCCATATCACCTTGGGCACGGGCGAATTTTTCTTCGGCCAGTTTCATTTCCGGCACATCGTCCGCGGTGGCCCCCACGGCTTTGGCTTGCACGAGCACCTGTTCGGTCAGGCGTATTTGTTCATTCGGCGCCGGATCGGCTGCACAACCCGCCAGAGCCAGAACGGCCAGGGCAGCGAAAAGAGGTCGAATACTCACTAAAAATCCCTACTGTTTTGGGGTACTGGCGGGTGGTTGCTGTGGCTGCTGTTGCTGCGCTTTCCAGCGCTCGATATTGCGTTGCAGCACGGCTTCCGTCAGTCCGGACGCGGGCAATTCTGTCATCTTTTTGGCCAGCTGTCCGCGCAACCACGGATCGTTGCAGGCAGAGTTATGGGAAACCGCGAGGAACAGGCCGGGTTTGTCGACCGGCTGCGGGCGCGCGACGAGGTCATTGGCCATGCTCAAGGCCTGTGCGGCTGCCATGCCCGAATAGCGTCCGGCGAGGACAAATTCCACTTCCCCCAACAGCAATTTCTGAAGGGCCTGGGTCAGGTTGGGGGTGCGTACGAGGGTCAATTGCTGCTCGGCAAACGTACCGAATTCCGAGGTCATTCGAGACTTTTCCGACAACGCGCCGGGGTGACCGTGAAGGTCCTGCGCCTGGTTGTAGACCAGTGGCGAGTCTTTTCGGGTCCAGACCAGGTAATCGTTTTCCAGCAACGGCGGATGAATGTAATCCAGGGTTTCCAGCTCACTGACCGTCAACGGCGCGTCGGCCAGCATGTCCATGCGCCCACTGCGCACTTCCTCCAGCGCCTGAGCGCGTTTGCCGGCATAGAGCATCTCGACCTTGATGCCCAACTGCCCTGCTACTTGTTGCAACAGATCGGCACTGGCCCCGATCAGGTGCTTGGGGTTTTGCGGGTCTTGCCACAGATACGGCGGCGCATCCGGGCTGCCGGTGACCACCAGTCGCTCACACTTGCCCGCTGCGATGGACAGCGTCGGCAACAGCGTCAGCCCCAGCAGCAATGACCAACTGAACACTCGATGCAGATCCATGGCAATACACTCCACTCAAACCCGGTTATATCCCCTGTAGGAGCCGGCTTGCTGGCGATGGCGACACTGCGGTTCATTTGAAACACCGCGGTGATGCCATCGCCAGCAAGCCGGCTCCTACAGGAAGAGCAAAAAAAAGCCCGACCAAAAGGTCGGGCTCTTTATAGGTCAAGCGGCTGGATTAGACCAGCTTCTCGAGCTCAGGGATGGCTTCGAACAGGTCCGCCACCAGGCCGTAATCGGCCACCTGGAAGATCGGCGCTTCTTCGTCCTTGTTGATCGCAACGATCACTTTGGAGTCTTTCATGCCGGCCAGGTGCTGGATCGCGCCGGAGATACCGACCGCGATGTACAGCTGTGGAGCAACG
Source organism: Pseudomonas sp. GM60 (assembly GCF_000282415.1). NCBI lineage: Bacteria > Pseudomonadati > Pseudomonadota > Gammaproteobacteria > Pseudomonadales > Pseudomonadaceae > Pseudomonas > Pseudomonas sp. GM60. The sequence goes on along the minus strand of NZ_AKJI01000100.1, from coordinate 11,378 downwards.
ATCTTGCCGGTCTGACCGACCTGCATGTCGTTGGGTACGAAACCTGCGTCGACCGCGGCGCGGGAAGCACCCACGGCAGCGCCCAGCTTGTCGGCCAGGGCGTACAGGTGTTTGAAGTTGTCGCCGTTCTGCATGCCGCGACCGCCGGAAACGACGATTTTGGCAGCGGTCAGTTCCGGACGATCGGACTTGGCCAGTTCTTCACCGACGAAGCTCGAAGTGCCGGCGTTGTGCGCAGCAGCAACTGCTTCAACGGCAGCCGAACCGCCTTCAGCGGCAACCGGGTCGAAGCCGGTGGCACGCACGGTGATCACTTTGACCGCAGCGTTCGACTGAACGGTAGCGATGGCGTTACCGGCGTAGATCGGGCGCTTGAAAGTGTCAGCGCTTTCAACCGAGATGATCTCGGAGATCTGGTCAACGTCCAGCTGAGCGGCAACGCGCGGCAGGATGTTTTTGCCGTTGGAAGTAGCGGCAGCCAGGATGTGGCTGTAGCCCTTGCCCAGCTCGGCAACCAGTGGCGCGACGTTTTCCGGCAGTTGGTGAGCGTAGGCGGCGTTATCGGCCACCAGCACTTTAGCCACGCCAGCCACTTTCGCAGCGGCTTCAGCCACGGCGCCAGCGCCCTGGCCTGCAACCAGCACGTGGATGTCGCCGCCGATTTTGGCAGCAGCAGCCACGGTGTTCAGAGTGGCCGGGGCCAGCACTTTGTTGTCGTGTTCAGCAATAACCAAGATAGTCATTTAGATTACCTTCGCTTCGTTTTTCAGTTTCTCGACCAGTTCAGCCACCGACTTGACCTTGATACCCGCGCTGCGTGCAGCAGGCGCTTCGACTTTCACGGTCTTGTTGGTGGAGGCGGTGGAAACGCCCAAAGCGTCCGGAGTCAGCACTTCGAGAGGCTTCTTCTTGGCTTTCATGATGTTTGGCAGGGACGCGTAGCGCGGCTCGTTCAAACGCAGGTCGGTGGTGACGATGGCCGGCAGTTTCAGGGAAACTGTTTGCGCGCCGCCGTCGATTTCGCGGGTCACGGCAACGCTGTCGCCGGACACTTCGACTTTGGACGCGAAGGTGCCCTGACCGTAGCCGCTCAATGCAGCGAGCATCTGGCCAGTCTGGTTGTTGTCGCTGTCGATGGCTTGTTTGCCAAGGATCACCAGCTGAGGCTGTTCCTTGTCGACAACAGCCTTGAGCAGCTTGGCAACGGCCAGGGAAGTCAGATCTTCAGCGGATTCGACGAGGATGGCGCGGTCGGCACCCAGAGCCAGCGCGGTGCGCAGTTGCTCTTGAGCGGTGGACGGGCCGATGGAGACGACGACGATTTCAGTCGCAACGCCTTTCTCTTTCAGGCGTACGGCTTCTTCCACTGCGATTTCGCAGAACGGGTTCATCGACATCTTCACGTTGGCGAGGTCGACGCCGGAATTGTCCGCCTTGACGCGAACCTTGACGTTGTAATCCACAACGCGTTTGACAGCTACAAGAACCTTCATGGATTCCTCGTTACTCTCCGGTGAAAAGAAAGTCGCCTAGGCGAACCTGGCGGTTGATGCTCATCGGGCGCAAGGGCACCTCTAAAAACGCCGGCATACGTGTCAAGTGACCATCGCTCATGACGTTGATGACCGTTCGTCAGTGGTGACCAACAAGTCATTAAATATCGTGGCGTGTAAACTGCGCGCCAACACTGCGCTGCGCGTCACCTTGTACTGCCATCGCCCTGTCTTTAGAGGTGCTCTTGAAACCAACAGTCAGCCTACGGCGAGCGCAAAACCGACCGTATCTTGACCGGAACGCCTATTCCGGTCAATACGGCAAAATGGCCAGTCATAAGCCGCGTGACTTTGATTTCTCTGGCTTTGAGCCGATTCAAACAAACGTTTGTATTGGACGCTAAGAGTGGTGTAGATATAATGCGCCACCCAAAGAGAAAGGTGGTTCATCGATTGTCCTCTTCCTGCCTCGTGCAGGAATTCATGGATGCGACACCAAACCTCCAATTAGAAAAAAAACTGTTGAGCCTTGAGTAGGAGATAACCTGTGGAACGCGAATACATGGAATTCGACGTGGTCATCGTCGGTGCCGGCCCCGCTGGTCTTTCCGCCGCCTGCCGCTTGAAGCAGAAGGCTGCTGAAGCCGGTAAGGAAATCAGCGTCTGCGTGGTCGAAAAAGGCTCCGAAGTGGGTGCTCACATCCTGTCCGGTGCCGTGTTCGAACCACGCGCCCTGAACGAACTGTTCCCGGACTGGAAAGAACTTGGCGCGCCGCTGAACACGCCGGTCACCCGCGATGACATTTTCGTGCTGAAAAACGCCGACAGCGCGCAGAAGATTCCCGACCTCTTTGTGCCCAAGACCATGCACAACGAAGGCAACTACATCATCTCCCTGGGCAACCTGTGCCGCTGGCTGGCTCAGCAGGCCGAAAACCTGGGCGTAGAAATCTACCCGGGCTTCGCCGCGCAGGAAGCACTGTTCGACGAAAACGGCGTGGTGCGCGGGATCATCACCGGTGATCTGGGCGTTGACCGCGAAGGCAACCCGAAAGAAGGCCTGTACACCCCAGGCATGGAATTGCGCGGCAAGTACACGCTGTTCGCCGAAGGCTGCCGTGGCCACATCGGCAAGCAGTTGATCAAGCGCTTCAACCTCGACAGCGAAGCCGACGCACAGCACTACGGCATCGGCCTGAAAGAAATCTGGGAAATCGACCCGGCCAAACATCAGCCAGGCCTGGTGGTGCATACCGCCGGCTGGCCGCTGGACATCATGGGCACCGAGAACACTGGCGGCTCGTTCCTCTATCACCTGGAAAACAACCAGGTGGTGGTCGGCCTGATCGTTGATCTGTCCTACAGCAACACCTACCTGTCGCCGTTCGACGAGTTCCAGCGCCTCAAGCATCACCCGGTACTCAAGCAGTACCTGGAAGGCGGCAAGCGCATCAGCTACGGCGCACGCGCCATCTGCAAGGGCGGCCTGAACTCGCTGCCGAAAATGGTCTTCAAGGGCGGCGCGCTGATCGGTTGCGACCTCGGCACCCTGAACTTCGCCAAGATCAAAGGCAGCCACACCGCGATGAAGTCCGGCATGCTCGCCGCTGAATCCGTGGCCGAGGCGCTGTTCGCTGAAAAGGACGGCACCGAAGAACTGACCACTTACGTCGACGCGTTCAAGAAGAGCTGGCTCTACGACGAGCTGTTCGCCAGCCGCAACTTCGGCCCGGCGATCCACAAGTTCGGCGCCATCGTCGGCGGTGGTTTCAACTGGCTGGACCAGAACATCTTCGGCGGCAAACTGCCGTTCACCCTGCACGACACCAAGCCGGATTACGCTTGCCTGAAACTCGCGGCCGACTGCAAGAAGATCGACTACCCGAAACCGGATGGCAAAATCAGTTTCGACAAACTCAGCTCGGTGTTCATCTCCGGTACCAACCACGAAGAAGAACAGCCTTGCCACCTGAAGCTGGCCGACCTGAGCATCCCGATCGCCAAGAACCTGCCGATGTACGATGAACCTGCCCAGCGTTACTGCCCGGCCGGCGTGTATGAGGTGGTCACCAAGGAAGACGGCGAGAAGCGCTTCCAGATCAACGCCCAGAACTGCGTTCACTGCAAGACCTGCGACATCAAGGACCCTGCACAGAACATCACCTGGGTGGCGCCGGAAGGCGCTGGCGGCCCGACTTACCCGAACATGTAAGTTGAATCGCTGAACATCAAGGCTCCCTAAATGGGGGCCTTTTTGTTGCCCACAATTCATACCCCAACACGGCCCTTGTAGGAGCCGGCTTGCTGGCGATAGCGGTGTGTCAGTCAACTTGTATATTGACTGGACGGACGCTATCGCCAGCAAGCCGGCTCCTACAGGGGGTTGTCAGGCAGCGCGTTCGTCACCGGGATTACGCTCAAAGTAGCGCTTGTACTCCCGACTGAACTGCGACGTGCTCTGGTACCCGACCCGATGCGCCACCTGCGCCACGCCCAAGCCCTCCGCCACCAGCAACGTCTGCGCCTTGAGCAAGCGCAATCGCTTCAAATACTGCACCGGCGACAACAACGTGCTGCGCTTGAAATGCTCATGAAAGGTCGACGCGCTCATGTTCGCGCAACTGGCCAGGGTCTCGACGTTCAAGGGTTCGGCGTAGTGCGCATGCAAATGGCTGATCGACGCCGCGACACGGGCGAACTGCCCCTGCTGTTCCACCAGCGCGCGCAACACATCCGCCTGCGGCCCGCGCAACGCGACGAACAACAACTCGCGCAGGTGTGACGGCCCCATGATCCGCGCCTCCAGAGGATCGTGCAGACAACGCAACAACCGCTCCACACAGCCGCGCATGCCGTCGTCGAGCACTACCGAGGTCATCGACTCCGGCGTCTGCGCCGCAATGTGCCGTCCCGGCGCCAGTCCCATCGCCAGCACCAATTCCCCCAGCAGCACCCGGTCAATCGCCACGGAAACCCCGAGCAGCGGCGCATTCGGCAAGGCAAAGGTTTCGCACTCGAACGGCACCGGCAACGCTTGAATCAAGTAATGCCCGGCGCCGTACTCCAGGGTTCGCGGCCCCAGATACGCCAGTTTGCTGCCCTGGGCGATGATCATCAGGCTCGGTTCATAAATATGCGGGCCACGGGCGACGTCACAACTCGCGCGCAGAACTTGCACACCGGGCAACTCGGTCTGGGTGAAACCGTCGCGGGTCGCCAGTGGCTCAATCAGCGAAACCAGCGTGGCATTGGCATCGAGATGACGGGTCAACAACATGGGAGCTCTTCACAAAATAATCACGGAAAAAGGGATGAAAGCATCATCGCAGGTCTGATTGCCCATTGGACCCAACGAACGCAGATGCCGGAGGAATAGGCATGACACCCGGAGGAATCGCCATGGCCGCGCAAAGGTGCGGCGCCCAGAATGCGCCGCCTCACCTGTCATGCTTTTTGCGAGGTCCACCATGTACACCGCCATCGGATACGCCGCCCAGTCGGCCACCACTCCCCTTGCCCCCGTGAAATTCGAACGCCGCAGCCCGCGTGCCGATGACGTGGCGATCGAAATTCTCTACTGCGGCGTCTGCCATTCCGACATCCATCAGGCGCGCAATGAGTGGGGCATTGCCGTTTACCCGCTGATGCCCGGCCATGAGATCGTAGGCAAAGTGACCGCCATCGGTGCGAATGTCACCCAACATAAAGTCGGCGATCTGGTCGGCGTCGGCTGCATGGTCGATTCCTGCCGCAGCTGCGAAGCCTGCCAGGCCAACCTCGAACAATATTGCCTCGAAGGTCCGACCATGACCTACGCCACACCCGACCGGGTCGATGGCAGCAACACCATGGGCGGTTACTCCGACAGCATCGTGGTCAGCGAGCACTTCGTGGTGCGCATCCCGGAAAAACTTGACCTGGCCAGCGCCGCGCCGATCCTCTGCGCGGGCATCACCACCTACTCGCCGCTCAAGCACTACGGCGTGAAAGCGGGCGACAAGGTCGGGATTCTCGGCATGGGCGGCCTCGGCCACATGGGCATCAAGTTCGCCAAGGCAATGGGCGCGGAAGTCACGCTGTTCACCCGCTCGGCAAGCAAGGCTGAAGAAGGTCGTCGTCAGGGCGCGGACCATGTGATCGTGTCCACCGATGCCGAGCAGATGAAAGCCGCTGCCGGCCATTTCGACTTTCTGCTGGACACCATTCCGGTGCAGCACGACCTCAATCCCTACCTCGACACGCTGCGTTTCGACGGCGTGCACATTCTGGTGGGGTTGATTGAACCGATTGATCCACCGGTCCACGCGGCCAAATTGGTGCTGGGCCGCCGTGTACTGGCCGGCTCGCTGATCGGCGGTATCGCCGAAACCCAGGAAGTGCTGGATTTCTGCGCCGAGCACAACATCACCTGCGACATCGAAATGCTCGACATCCGCCAGATCAACGAGGCTTACGCCCGCATGATCGCCGGTGACGTGAAGTACCGCTTCGTCATCGACATGGCGACGCTGAAGGTCTAAACCTTAGCGGTTTATACCTTCAAGCCAAGTTCCGCCGAGAGCCGGGCCGTGACCCCTTTGATCAGGGGAATCAGCTCGGCCATTTTTTCCAGCGGCATGTACGGCACGGTGCTGGCGATGCTGATGCCGGCGACGATGCGCTTGCTCGCGTCACGGATTGGCGCCGCCACGCAGCGGATCGACGGTTCGTTGTCTTCCAGGTCGAAGGCGTAACCGCCCGCCACGTACTCAATCATGCGCTGCTGAAACTGCTCCCAGGATTGCTCCGGGTGCTGCGGCCAGAACTGATTTTTCCCACCCGCCGGCAGGCTGACTTCGTACAGCCGTTGCCATTCTTCCTGCGTGTCATCGAGCATCAGCGCCTTGCCGATCCCGGTGCGCGCCAACGGCATGCGGTGGCCAACCCGCGAACGCATTTCCGGACCATTGCGCCCCGGATTCTTGTGCAGGTACAGCACTTCGTCGCCCTCGCGAATCGCCAGGTGAATGGTGTCGCCGGTCAACGCCGACAACTCATCCAGATACGGACCGGCCAACGTGACCAGCGGCAATTCCTCACGCGCCTGAAAGCCCAGCTCGATCAGCTTCGGCCCCAGCAAATAACCGACTTGCGGCACCACGCGCAGATAACGCTCGTCCACCAGGCAACTGGCCAGACGATGGGTGGTGCTGCGCGTCGTGCCGATCAGCCGGGCGATTTCCTTGAGATCGCGGGCGCCACTGGCCACGGCCTGAACCACACCCAGACCGCGAAGCAGGGTCTGAGTGCCGGTCGGCGCGGCGTCCTTGGCGATTTTTGGGGCGTCTTCCTGCATATCCAGCCTTTACCGTTGAGCGAGTGAACGGGCGGCATTATGGTCGCCCGACGGCTACGACTACAACTTGATACGCTCGACCTTCCCGACCAGCAGAATGTAGGAAAGCGCACCCAACAACGCCAGAACCGAGATGTAGGTGATCGCTGGAGCGAACGAATCACCGCTGGCGAGGAAACCGATGACAATCGGCGTAGCAATCGCCGACAGGTTGCCTATGAAGTTAAACACGCCGCCGGTCAGCCCCAACAAGCGTGCTGGTGCCAGCGTAGAAACCAGCGACCAGGTGATCGAAGCCAGACCGTTGCCGAAGAACGCCAAGGCGAGGAAGGCAATCACCAGCGGCGTCGACTCGACGAAATTGGCGCCGATGATCGAGGTGGAAATCAGCAAGCCGCCAATGATCGGCAACTTGCGGGCGAAACCCACCGTGTAGCCGCGACGGATCAGGAAGTCGGAGAAGAAGCCGGAACAGAGTACGCCGACGAAAGCGGCGAGAAACGGCAACGATGCCAGCAGGCCGGACTTGATGAAATCCATGCCGCGGTACTTCACCAGGTAGGTCGGGAACCACGTCAGGAAAAACCACAACGTCGAGTTGAGGCAGAACTGGCCAAGGTAAATGCCCCACAACTTGCGCTTGGTCAGGACGATGCCGAGGTCGGTCCAGCTGAATTTGGCCTTGACCTTCGCTTGCTCGGCCTGAATATCCACCAGCCCGCCGCCTTCGCGGATCAGGTCGATTTCAGCGTCATTGGCGCCTTTGAAATCCCGTGGCTCGCGATACACCGCGTACCAGATCACCGCCCAGAGAATGCCCACCGCACCGGTGCTGACGAACACCATGTGCCAGCCAAATTCATGCTGCAACCAGGCGAGTACCGGCGTCAGGAACGCCAACCCGACGAACTGGCCGGAGGTGTAGAAACCAATGGCCGTGGCGCGCTCACGCTCCGGGAACCAGGTGGTGACCACGCGGCTGTTGATCGGATACGCCGGGGCTTCCAGCGCACCGACCGCCATGCGCAAGACGAACAGCGCAATGAAGCTGGCGGCGAAACCGAGCATCACCGTGGCGATCGACCACAGCAGCAAGGCGAGGCTATAAAGGATGCGCGGCGGAACTCGATCCACCAGCCAGCCGCCGGGGATCTGCATGGCGGCGTAGGTCCAGCCGAACGCGGAGAAAATCAGTCCGACGTGGATCGGGTCGATGCCCAGGTCACTGGTCAGCGCCGGGGCGGCGATGGACAGGTTGCTGCGGTCCAGATAGTTGATCACCACGGTGATGAACAGCAGGACCATGATGAAAAAACGCTTGCGGCTGGGCGCCACCAACGACGCCTGCCCGGTGAGGGTTTGCGGTTGCATGGGGAATGCCTCTTCTTATGTTTATTGAGGTCGGTCTAAAGACTTGCACTGCCCCCTGTAGGAGCTGGCTTGCTGGCGATGGGGGTGTGTCAGGCACCATCAATGTTGAATGATGCGCCGCTATCGCCAGCAAGCCGGCTCCTACAGGGGATTTGCGGTGAGTCAGAGATCACTCACCACTCGGCAAAACTGCCATCGGCATGGCGCCAGATCGGGTTGCGCCAGCGATGCCCGACCGCCGCGCGTTCGATCACGTACTCCTCGTTGATCTCGATCCCTAGGCCCGGGCCGTTCGGAATCTTCACGAAGCCTTTGTCGTAATCGAACACCCGCGGATCCTTGACGTAATCCAGCAGGTCGTTGCTCTCGTTGTAGTGGATACCCAGGCTCTGTTCCTGGATGAACGCGTTGTAGCAAACCGCATCCAGTTGCAGACACGCCGCCAGTGCAATCGGCCCCAACGGGCAATGCAGCGCCAGCGCTACGTCGTAGGCTTCGGCCATGTTGGCGATCTTGCGAGTCTCGGTGATGCCACCGGCATGAGAAGCATCCGGCTGGATGATGTCGACGTAACCTTCGCTGAGCACGCGCTTGAAATCCCAACGCGAGAACAGACGCTCACCGAGGGCAATCGGTGTGCTGGTCAGCGGTGCCAGCTCCTTCAGCGCTTCGTAGTTTTCGCTGAGCACCGGCTCTTCGATGAACATCAGTTTGTACGGATCGAGTTCCTTCATCAGCACCTTGGCCATGGGCTTGTGTACCCGGCCATGGAAGTCCACACCGATACCCACGTTCGGGCCGACCGCATCACGCACGGCGGCAACGTTGGCCAGGGCCAGGTCGACTTTCTCGAAGGAATCGAGGAATTGCAGCTCTTCGGTGCCGTTCATTTTCACGGCGGTGAAACCACGGCTGACCGCTTCTTTCGCGGCGCGCGCGGTGTCTGCCGGACGGTCACCGCCAATCCACGAATAGACACGAATCTTGTCGCGCACCTGACCACCGAGCAGGTCGCTGACCGACACACCCAAGGCCTTGCCCTTGATGTCCCACAACGCCTGGTCGATACCGGCCAGCGCACTCATGTGGATCGCACCGCCCCGGTAGAAGCCGCCGCGATACAGCACGGTCCAGATGTCTTCGATGTTGCGTGGGTCTTTGCCGATCAGGTAGTCGGACAATTCTTCAACGGCAGCCGCCACCGTGTGGGCACGGCCTTCGACCACGGGCTCGCCCCAACCAGTCACGCCCTCGTCGGTTTCCACTTTCAGGAAGCACCAGCGCGGCGGAACGATGAAGGTGGTCAGTTTGGTGATTTTCATCTCTTCTCTCTCTTATTAGATGCAGCGCGCTCGGCGCCAAAAAAGTCTTAACGCAGAGCGTTCCACGCAGCGACGTAGGCCTTGGCGTTGGACGCCACTTGCGCCGCCGTCATGCCCGGTTTGAACAACCCGGACCCGAGGCCGAAGCCCTTCACGCCCGCGTCGATAAACACCTGCATGTTCTCCGGGGTGATCCCGCCTACCGGCGCCAGAATCGTCCCGGCGGGCAACACCGCCAGCCAGGCTTTTACAACCGCCGGGCCCATTTGCTCGGCGGGGAACATCTTCAGCACGTCCGCGCCTTCGGCCAGTGCAGCGAACGCTTCGGTCGGCGTCGCCACGCCAGGCGACAGGAACAACCCGGCGGCCTTCGCGGCGCGCAGCACTTTGGGATCGCTGTGGGGCATGACGATGACCTGCCCGCCGGCGGCTTTCACTTGCTCGACCTGCTCCGGCGTCAACACCGTGCCGGCACCGATCAGGCAATCGGCAGGCAAGGTACTGCGCAGGATGCGGATACTTTCGTACGGCTCGGGGGAATTGAGCGGCACTTCGATGACGCGAAATCCGGCTGCGTAAAGGACTTCTCCGATAGCCGCCGCTTCCTGCGGGCGCAGGCCACGCAGGATTGCGATCAGACCGTTTTGCGCCAATGCTTGTTTGAGCATGTCAGACCTCCAGTCAGGTTTAACGGGATGGGTTTGGAGTGATCAGCCCGGCGGCGAGCGCCAGTTGCCACAACCCGCGTTCGGTGGCCTGTTCGGCCAGCGTCACTCGGGCAAAACCGCAGGCGTCGAGCGCCCGGCTGTAACGGGCACAGAGTTGGGAATTGCCGATGAGAATGATCGATGGCAGATGAACGCTGTTGCGCCGACGCCGCTGAACCGTGGCCAGCGCCGACAGCTCATGGCCGATCAACAGGCCGGACAAATAATCCGGTTGCGCACTGCCGCTCAGCTCGCCGGTCAGCCCGAGGCTGCGGGCACTGAACAGCGTCGACAGCGGGCCGATTTCGCCGTCCGCCGACAGGGCCACTTGCACGCCACGGTCAAACGCGTCGCCATCAAAAGACCCACCGCGTTGCTGGGTGCGCCCGAGAATGCTGTGTTCGCTGAGCACCGCGAAGACTTCGCCGGTCATGAAGGTGTCGAAATGCACGATGCAGCCATCGGCCACTTCCACCCATTTCGAATGGCTGCCCGGCAGGCCGATCAACAGATCGCTGCCCGCCTCGCCCGCCAGGTTTTGCAGCACGCCGAGGACCTGGGTTTCTTCACCGCGCATCACATTCGGCAGGCGCGAACGCTGAATCACGCCCGGCACGATGTGCACATCGACACCGCGAAGACTGCGAATGGTTTGTAGGGAAGTTCCGAGATTGGCAACGTTTGCCGGCGTGTCACGGTAGGCCGCTTCGCGCCAGCCTTGCGCGCTGCCGACCATGCCGCAGGCAATCACCGGCAAACCGGGTTGCTCATCGAGCCAGTCACCGCAGGCCTCGTCAAAGGCCAATTCGAAACCGTCGGTGCATGCCAGACCTTTAATGATTCGCGGCGTCCGGGGCAGCTGCATGATTCCCGATGACAGCGAACGCTGTTCGAGCACCTGGCCACCCGCGACGAGTTTGTAAGCACGTAATGAGGTTGTCCCCCAATCGAGCGCGATCAATTGCGCCAGCATCGCTTCACCTGTTTTGTTTATTGGCAGTGAGTGAGCTGGACTATAAACCCTGACGCGGGGAAATCTCAATATATAAATATACATCCCATATAATGGGATTTGATTGTTGCAGGCAAAAAAAATCGCAGCTTCAATTTCTGCGATGCATCAACCATCGAATTCAACCCTGTAGGAGCC
>NZ_AKJI01000099.1:0-49349 GCF_000282415.1 Pseudomonas sp. GM60 | reverse complement strand
GCCGGCTCCTACAAGGATTATGGGGTGTTCGGGGATTGAGGGTCGACACAAAACCTGTAGGAGCCCGGCTTGCTGGCGATGGCGATTTCATGGGCGCCATCGCCCGCAAGCCTGCCGCCTTTTACCTTAACGGCACCAACCGCTCCAACGCCTCGGCCACGCCAAATCCGTAGGCCGGATCGGCCTTGGTGCAGTTGTCGATATGACGCTGGCGGATTGCCTGCGGCACGCCCTTCATGGCGCGTGCGGTGTTGTCGAACAGCAACTGCTTGCGCACCGGATCGAGCAGTCGAAACAGGTTACCCGGCTGCTCGTAATGATCCTCTTCCAACCGATGATCATAATGCTGGGCAAAGCCTTCCAGCGGCAGCGGCGGCTCGGCCAGTTCCGGCGAGTCCTGCCATTCACCGACACTGTTCGGGAAGTAACTGGCGGTGCCGCCGAGGTTGCCGTCGGTGCGCATGGCGCCGTCGCGGTGGTAGCTGTGCGCCGGGCAGCGCGGCGCGTTGACCGGGATGTGGTTGAAGTTCACGCCGAGGCGATAACGCTGGGCATCACCATAGGAAAACAGCCGCGCCTGGAGCATGCGGTCCGGTGAAAAACTCACGCCCGGCACCACGTTGGCCGGCGAAAACGCTGCCTGTTCGATTTCGGCAAAGTGGTTTTCGGCGTTGCGATTGAGCTCCATGACGCCCACTTCAATCAGCGGGAATTCAGCGTGCGGCCATACCTTGGTCAAGTCGAACGGGTTGTGCCGATAGTTGAGCGCCTGTTCTTCCTCCATCACCTGAATGCACAATTTCCAGCGCGGGAAGTTGCCCTGTTCGATGACTTCGTAAAGGTCGCGCAGATTGCTTTCGCGGTCCTTGCCAACCACTGCTTCGGCCTCGGCGTCCGAGAGGTTTTCGATGCCTTGCTGGCAGACAAAATGAAACTTCACCCACACCCGTTTGTTGTCGCGGTCGATCAGGCTGAAGGTGTGACTGCCGAAGCCGTGCATGTGACGGAAGCTGGTGGGAATCCCGCGATCGCTCATCACGATGGTCACCTGGTGCAGCGCCTCGGGCAGCAGGGTCCAGAAGTCCCAATTGCTGGTGGCGTTGCGCAGGCCGGTGCGCGGGTCGCGTTTGACCACGTGGTTGAGGTCGGAGAAACGCAGCGGGTCGCGGAAGAAAAACACCGGCGTGTTGTTGCCGACAATGTCCCAGTTGCCTTCGTCGGTGTAGAACTTCACCGCGAAGCCACGGATATCACGCTCGGCATCCGCCGCGCCGCGTTCGCCGGCCACCGAGGAAAAACGCACGAACAGCGGCGTTTCCTTGCCCACCGAGCTGAAGATGCTGGCTTTTGTATAACGGGTGATGTCATGGGTGACGGTGAAGGTGCCGTAGGCGCCCGCACCCTTGGCGTGCATGCGCCGTTCCGGGATCAATTCGCGGTCGAAGTGGGCGAGTTTTTCCAGCAACCAGATGTCTTGCAAGAGCGCCGGTCCACGGGGGCCGGCGGTCTGGATATTGAAGTTGTCGGCCACCGGTGCCCCGGTGGCGTTGGTCAGCTTTTTCATGGTCAGGTTCTCGAAGGATTCGGCTCATCAGGAGCGAGAACGGCGCGGATCTACGCCCGCGCCGTGGGCACATCAACCCTTGAGGAACGCCAGCAGATCAGCGTTGAGCTGATCCTTGTGGGTATCAGTCAGGCCATGGGGCGCGCCGGGGTAGACCTTCAGCGTAGACCCCTTGACCAGTTTTGCCGAAGCAATGCCGGCGGCCTCGATCGGCACCACCTGGTCCGCGTCGCCGTGCACCACCAGCGTGGGGATGTCGAATTTCTTCAGGTCTTCGGTGAAGTCGGTTTCGGAGAACGCCTTGATGCAGTCATAAGCGTTCTTGTGGCCGGAGGTCATGCCTTGCATCCAGAACCAGTCGATCATGCCTTGCGACGGTTTGGCGTCCGGTTTGTTGAAGCCGAAGAACGGACCGCTGGCGAGGTCGATGTACAGCTGCGAGCGGTCGACCAGGGACGCCTGACGAATACCGTCAAACACCTCGATCGGCAGGCCACCGGGGTTGGCTTCGGTCTTGAGCATCAGGGGCGGCACCGCTGAAATCAGCCCGGCCTTGGCCACGCGCCCGGTGCCGTGGCGACCGATGTAACGCGCCACTTCACCACCGCCGGTGGAGAAACCGAACAGCACAGCGTCTTTCAGGTCGAGCCGTTCGATCAACTGCGCCAGGTCATCGGCGTAGGTGTCCATGTCGTTGCCGGTCCACGGCTGACTGGAGCGGCCGTGGCCACGACGGTCGTGGGCGATCACCCGGTAGCCTTTGGAGGCGAGGAAGATCATCTGCGATTCCCAGCTGTCGGCGTTCAGCGGCCAACCGTGGCTGAAGACGATGGGCTGGCCGGTGCCCCAATCCTTGTAATAAATCTCGGTGCCGTCTCGGGTGGTGAACGTGCTCATGCGATGTTTCCTCAGGAGGGTTGGGGGTGATTCAAACCGGTGAGTGGCTCAGGCGTTCAGCCAGCCGCGCCACGCGTTCGCCCAGGTGCGCGGCGGTGCAGCGATCTTCCGGGGGCGGTGCGAATTCGGGGGACTGTTCGACATTCGACTGCGCCATGGCGCCCAGCGAACTGCCGAGGCGATTGAGCTGCCCGTCGAACACACCGGTGCCGGAGCGTGCCGGCAGCAGGTCGAGGCCGACCCAGATCATCGAATGCTGCGCGGCGAACACCGCCATCTGCAGCAAGGTGTTGAGTTTGTCGCCACACAGGCAGCCGGAATTGGTGAAGCCCGCCGCGAGTTTGTCGCGCCAGGGTTGGGTCAGGTAGAACGCCGCCGTGGCTTCCATGAACCCCTTGAAGCGTGCCGAGGCGCTGCCCATGTAGGTCGGCGCACCGAAGATGATCGCGTCGGCGTTGTGCAAACGGTCCCAGTGCTGGTCCACGTCCTCGACCGAAATCAGCTGGCAGGTACTGCCCAGGTGCCGTTCCACACCTTGGGCCACGGCTTCGGCCATGACCCGTGTGTGCCCGTAGCCACTGTGATAGACCACCACCACGTTGCTCATTCCGGCGTCCTCATGACAAATAAATCCCTTTTCACAACACGCCCCCCCTGTAGGAGCCGGCTTGCTGGCGATGGCGATGTACCAATCGCCGACAACTTCGGCTGAAATACCGCAATCGCCAGCAAGCCGGCTCCTACAGTTTGAGCAGTTGCGGTGCTGGAGTTTTGGGCGTAGACCGGACGCAGGACGAGTTAAACGTTGTTAATTTTCCCTGGCGCGCCAAAAGCCCCGGCGCCTTCTACACGAGCGCCACGCCCAGTAAAAACGCAAAGAACAGGGAGGATCGCAAACCGGCAGTCCAAGTGAACACCCGGCAGTCAGTTGGCCAGCGCATTGCGCGAATGAACAAACCTGACGAATATGCTCGGTAACCGCGTACCAGACGGCTGCAAGCAGGAGTGACCCGTTGACCCTTTCCCCCGAACAGGCCATCCATTTCGGCCCTTACCGGATCTATCCCGGACAACGTCTGGTGATGGAGGCCGACCAGCCCCTGCGCCTGGGTCGGCGTGCCATGGACATTCTGTTGATCCTTCTGGAACACGCCGGAAATGTGGTCAGCAAACAGGAACTGATCGCCGGGGTCTGGCCCAAAAGCGTTGTCGAAGACATCAACCTGCGGGTGCACATGGCGGCGTTGCGCAAAGCCCTCGGCGACGGCCAGAACGGCCAGCGTTACATCGTCACCGTGGCCCAGCGCGGCTACAGCTTTGTCGCGCCGTTCTCGTTGGAGCACATCGAGCAACATCCGGCGAATGAAGCCCCCGCACCGAACGGCCACAACCTGCCCGTGCGGCGCACGCGCATGATCGGTCGCCAGTCCCTCGTCGACAGCCTGGTGGTCCAGTTGTCACGCCAGCGTTTCATTACGCTGGTCGGCCCCGGCGGCATCGGCAAAACCACCGTGGCCCTGCGCGTTGCCGAGCAATTGATCGGGCGCTACCGCGATGGCATTCGTCTGCTGGACCTGGCGCCGATCAACGATCCATCGATGATCAGCGCGCATCTGGCGACGCTGCTCGAACTGTCGTTGCATGACACCGACCCGATGAGCGGCCTCCCCGCGTTTTTGCGCGACCGGCAGATGCTGCTGGTGATCGACAACTGCGAACACCTGCTCGACGCCATCGCCGTGTTGAGTGAAAGCATCCTGCGCGCCGCGCCCGACGTGCACATCCTGACCACCAGCCGCGAGAGCCTGCGGGCCGAAGGCGAGTTCGTTCAGCGTCTTGAGTCACTGGACTGCCCGCCGCCCATTGCCGTGCTCGACCGCGCGCAGGCCCTGAGCTTTTCGGCCTTGCAGTTGTTTGTCGAACGGGCGATGGCCAGCCACGACAGTTTTGAACTGAGCGATGACGAGCTGCCGCTGGCGATTGAAATCTGCCGGCGCCTGGACGGTATTCCCCTGGCGATTGAACTGGCGGCGGCGCAAGTCGGCGGCCTCGGCGTGGGCGGCTTGCTCACGCAACTGCAAGGCAGTTTTCGCCTGCTCACCCAAGGCTGCCAGACCACCTTGGGTCGCCATCAAACCTTGCGCGCCACGCTGGACTGGAGTTTCGAACTGCTGAGTGCCTGTGAGCAAACCTGCCTGCGCCGACTGAGCGTGTTCAGAGGCGGCTTCACCCTGGAATCGGCAGCGGCAGTGATCGTCGGCGAACATATCGAACCCTGTGAGGTGTTTGGCTCGATCACACAACTGGTGGCCAAGTCGCTGCTGAACGTCGAGGTCGGCGACGAAGAAGTGTTCTACCGCCTGCTCGACACTACGCGCAGCTACGCCCTGGAAAAACTCGACCAGGCCGCCGACCTGCCGGGCACCCGCGAACGCCACGCCGAGCGTTGCCTGGCCTTGATGCATCAGGCTCAGCAGGACTGGGAGCTGATCGCGACGGCGACGTGGATCGAGCGTTATGCACGCAGTCTGGAAGATATTCGCGCAGCCCTCGATTGGGGCTTGGACGCACAAGGGCCGCAGACGTTGGCGATCCGCCTGACCGCGACATCGACGCCGCTCTGGCAGGAAATGTCGCTGCTCAAGGAGCACGGCGTGCATGTGCGCAAGGCGCTGGCCCTGCTGGATGCCGCACCCGAGCCCTGCCCCCGGCTGAAAATGGCCCTAAAACTGGCCCTCGGCAGCGCCTGCTACCACACCCAGGGCGGCACGGCGGAAACCGTCGAGGCCTTCGTCAGCGCCAGAACGCTGGCCAGGCACTGCAACGACGTGGCCGGTCAGTTACGTGCGGTGTCCGGGCACATGGCGGTCAACCTCTGCTGTGCCAACTATCAAATGGCCCTGGAGCAGAGCCAGCAGTTCGACCGGTTGGGACTGCACGGCGATGAAGTGTTGTCCCTCAGCACCCACCGTTTGCGGGTGCTGGCGCTGCACTTTGCCGGGAATCAGGAACAGGCGCGGGTGAATGCCGAAGAGGTGCTGCAGCGCATGGCCCAGAGCGGCCACCTCAACCGCTTCACCCACGGTTTTGGCGTGCAGTACGACCAGAGCGTCGCCGCCCTGACCATTCTGGCACGCATCCTCTGGCTGCAAGGCCGGCCGGAACAGGCGTGGCGCACCGCCCGGCAAGCGCTGGACATCGCGATGCAGATCAACCACGGCACGTCCATCTGCTACACCCTGGCGCTGGCCGGTTGCCTGATCGCCCACTACAACGGCGACACCCGCACCGCGCGCGAACTCTTGCGACTGCTGCTGGAACAAGCGCAAAAGCACTCGGTGCTGCTGTTCTACACTTGGGCCATGCACTACGCACAGGTGATCGACCACACCGAGTTGCGCTCCTCCCTTCTGCCGGGCGAGGGGTTGATCAAGGACATCATGGTGACGCTGGACACCGGTTTCGTCGATGACGACTTGTCACAACGGGCGGATACCGGCATGGCGGGCTGGAACACGGCGGAGATCCTGCGAGCCAGGGCTGAGGCGCTTCTGGCGCAAGAGCGCCCGTTGAACACCGACGCGGCCGAGGCCTTGCTGATCAGGGCCTTGAACGTCGCCAACCATCAGGGCGCCCTGGCCTGGGAACTGCGCAGCGCTACCTCGCTGGCACAGCTTTGGCAGCGTCAGGGTCGGCACCGGCAAGCCCATACGCTGCTGGCGCCGATCTACAACCGGTTCACCGAAGGTTTTGCCACGCCGGACCTGACGAAAGTCCGCCGGTTACTCGATGAGTTGCAGCGCCACGTGCCCGCTTGATACCCACCGCGCCCGGCTGATGTAGCGGGCGTAACGCATTTCAACGGTGCGCAATTCACCGCTGCCCTCGAGTTTCTCCAGGGCGTAGGTGCGGGTGGTGTTGAGGAAACGGTAGCGGGCCAGTCCGCCGCCCTGCTCCAGCGATAGCAACGATTTGAGCGCCAGACTTTCCACCCCTTCAATCAAGCGGGCAGGCAGCAATGCCGCGCAACTGATCACGCCAATGGCGGTATCCAGCGTAAAGGCCATCTTGAACACCGACAGACGCTGCAACACGGTTTGCTCCAGCGGGCTCAGTTGCTCATAGCTCCAGTCCAGCGCCGCTTTCAAGGTTTGATGCCGGGGCACGGCGGTGCGCCGGCCCTGGGTCAGCAGCTGAAAACAGTTATCCAGTTGAGCTTGCAGGCCCACCAGCGCCAACGCATCAATCTGCGCCGCCGCCAGTTCGATGGCCAGGGGCAGACCATCGAGCCGGCGACAGATTTCGCGCACGACCTTGAGGTCTTGTTCGCGCAGCACAAAGCCTTGCTGACGAGCACGGGCACGGCTGACGAACAGTTGCACCGCCGAATAGCCCATCGCTTCGGCCACACTGTGCAACGCCGAAGCCGGAGGCACCGCCAGTGGCGGCAAACGCTGGACCGTTTCCCCCTGCGCCTGGAGCGGCTCGCGACTGGTCACCAGGATCGACAGGCGTGGCGCCGCCATCAGCAGGTCCTCGACCAGTGTCCGGCAGCGTTCGAGCAGGTGCTCGCAATTGTCGAGCACCAATAACGCATGACGTTGCGCCCATGTCTCCAGGGTGGTTCCGACGCCCAGCTCAAGCGCCCGGGTCAGATGATCGACCACCTGCGCAGGGTCATCGATCACCGCCAGATCCACCAGCCAGACCCCATCCTGATAATGCTGCAAGAGCAGTTCGGCCACCCGCAACGCCACGGTGGTCTTGCCGATGCCGCCGGGACCGGTCAGGGTCATGAGGCGCCGAACCGGTAACTGCCGGACCAGACTGCCGACCAGCGAATCGCGCCCGATCACCGGCGACAGGCGCGCGGGCAGGTTGTGTTGAGGTTTCTGAACCGTTTCGATCGAGGCCAGCGTACTCGCCGGCACCCGCTGCACGGCTGCGATAAAGCTATAACCGCGCTGGGGAATGTTGACGATGTAGCGCTGCCCGTCCTGCCCGTCGCCCAGTGCGCGACGCAGTGCGGCGATGTGCACGCGCAGGTTGATCTCCTCGACCACCGAAGTCGGCCAGACGAGTGCGATGAGTTCGTCCTTGCTGACCACGTTGCCCGCGCGCTGGACCAGCACCTGCAAGATATCCAGGGCCCGCCCGCCCATGCGCAGCGGCCGGTCCCCGTCGAGGATCAGCCGTTGCCGCAGGTGAAACGCATAAGGGCCGAATCGCAGCACCGCTTCGTTGTTCAAATCACTGACGCTGTTCATGCAGGTCCACGTGCGCAAACCCTAAGCGGCTCAACGGATTGTCATTTCCATTGCGCGCCAGGCTCGCGCCTCCATTACAAAGAGTTCACGGGTATCTTCGCAGGCCTCGGTGACGGAACAACGACCACGATGGGAGCGTCACGGTCATCACGGTGCGCAAAACGGACAAAAAGGCACTAGCTGAACTGTTCGCGGTACTGGGACGGGGTCAACCCGAGTTTTTCACTGAACAGAAACCGCATGTGCCGCACACTGCCGAAACCACTTTTGAAAGCCACGGTCTTGAGCGGCAAGTCACTGGTTTCCAACAGATTTCTCGCACAGTCGATACGTGCGCTCTGGAGAAATTCCATCGGCGTCATGTTCACTTCCCGGGCGAACACCCTGGCGAAATGACGTGGACTCATGGTGGCCAGGCCGGCCATGCGCTCGATGCTGAAGGCTTCGTCGAGGTGGTCGAGCACATAGTTCTGCACGCGCGTCACCGGCGTTTCGTGAGGGGCCACCGTCGCCATCAACGGACTGAATTGCGCCTGTCCGCCCTGACGTTTCATCACCACCAGCAACACCTTGGCCACGTCCTGAGCGACTTTCTTGCCATGGTCTTCGGCAACCACCGCGAGTGCCAGGTCGATGCCGGCGGTGACGCCACCGGAGGTGATCAGGTTGCGGTCCTGAACAAAGATCTGATCGGTCTCCACCGTCGCCTTCGGGAACCCCTTGATCAGCCGTTCGGTGTAATGCCAGTGGGTGGTGACACGGTAGCCGTCAATCAGACCGGCATGCCCGAGCACGAATGCGCCGGTGCAGATCGAGCCATAACGTCCAGCCCGCTTAACCGCACCTTTGAGCCAGCCGAGCAACGGCGGGTGTTTTTCGTTGTAGGCCCCGGGACCGCCCGGCACCAGCAACAGGTCATACGCCTGATCCGCCTGATCGATATGCACATCGGCCTGCACGCTGACACCGTTGGAGGCACGCAACGCGCCGTGCTCGGTGCCGATGGTCGACAACACGTAACGCTCGGCCGGTTCCAGATAACGATTGGCGATGGAAAACACCTCCATGGGCCCGGCCATGTCGAGCAGGAGAAAATCAGGGAACAGCACCATTGCCACGGTTTTCATGGGTTCAAAATCACTGAAATCAAAAAAAAATACTGGCCGTACATCGCCCCCTGTAGGAGCCGGCTTGCTGGCGATAGCGGTGGGTCAGTCGACATGATTATTGTCTGAACGGACGCCATCGCCAGCAAGCCGGCTCCTACAGGGTTACGTGTACGGCATGAAGGCTGTGCTGTGCATTATGGCCAAGTGCGGGGGGATCAGCCTGTTTATTATTGTCAATCTCAAAGGGACAGTATTTCAATTTCCATCTACTTATTGCACCACAGGATAAACATTAACCTTCTCCTCACTCGGACGAATCAACGTCCCCACAGGAGATTTCATCATGCTGACCCTTCGCAAAGCTTCCGATCGCGGCTTGGCCAATCATGGTTGGTTGAAGTCGTTCCATACCTTTTCCTTCGCCAACTACCGCAACCCGAAAGAGCAGGGTTTTTCCGACCTGCTGGTGATCAACGATGACCGCGTCGCGGCAGGCAAAGGCTTTGGCCAGCACCCACACCGTGACATGGAGATTTTCTCCTACGTGCTTGAAGGCGCCCTGGAACACAAGGACACCCTGGGCACCGGTTCGGTGATCCGCCCCGGTGACGTGCAACTGATGAGTGCCGGCAGCGGCGTGGCACACAGCGAGTACAACCACTCGGCGACCCGTGGCGTGCACTTCCTGCAAATCTGGATCGTGCCGGACGTCAGCGGCGCCAAACCGCGCTATCAGCAAGAGCATTTCAATACACAGAAGAAACGCGGGCGTCTGCAACTGATCATCTCCCCCGAGGGGAAAAACGGTTCGCTGAAGGTGCGCCAGGATGCGCGGGTGTATGCCGGCCTGATCGATGGCAAGGAAAGTGCCACGCTGGAACTGGCCGCCAATCGTTATGCCTACGTGCATGTGGCGCGCGGCAGCGTCGAACTCAACGGCCTGCAATTGCAGGAAGGCGATGGCGTGCGGGTTCGCGATGAACAGTTGCTGACCCTGAGCAACGGCGTGGATGCCGAAGTGCTGGTGTTTGACCTGCGTCCTCAGGAATTGCCTGAAATGCCGTAACGTTGAAACACGCCCCTTGTGGGAGCGGGCTTGCTCGCGAACGCGGATTGCCAGTCAGCATCAATGTTGAATGACTGGCCGCATTCGCGAGCAAGCCCGCTCCCACAGGGGCGTGCGTTACTCACCCGTCCCCGCAAACCCCGCAACAATCTCATCGATCACCACCCGCACCCTCGCGGTATGCCGCAAGTCCGCGTGCGTCACCAGCCATATGTCATACGGCACCGGCCGTGTGCGTTCCGGCCATAGCCTGACCAGCCCGTCGCGCTCCCCCATGTACACCGGAATTTCCCCCAGCCCGATCCCCGCGGCAATCGCCCGGCGCACCAGCAGACTGGAGCTCAGGCTCGAAACGATGCGCCCGCGTCCCAACGGTTCCGAGACCAGCGTGATGTCTTTGTTGCTCTGCAAATACGGTTGATACACCACCAGATCATGCCCCTCGAACGCCGAACCCGGTGCCGGTACACCGTGGGTGTCCACATACTCCCGGGAGGCAAACAGGCCCACCGGCCAACGCGCGATGCGTCGGGCGATCAGGTCCGGGTTGTCTGGCCGGGTGTTGCGCACGGCGATGTCGGCTTCGCGTTTCGACAGGCTCAGAATCTGCGTCGAAGCGTCCAGTTGCACGCGCACGTCGGGGTGCTGTGCGTGCAAGCGGGCAATCGCCGGGATCAGGAAGTCGATGGCCATGGAGTCCGTGGTGCTGACCCGAACGATACCGGTCAGCCGGTCGTCGAGCCCTTGAATCTGGCGCTGCATCTCCAGTGCGGAGTGCTCCATTTTCTCCACGGCTTTCAACGCGGCTTCACCGACGGCTGTCAGCGCGTATCCCTCCGAAGTACGCAGAAACAGCGTCGCACTCAAGGACTTCTCCAGTGCTGTGATCCGCCTCCCGACGGTGGCCTGATCGACCCCCAGCACCCGCGCCGCGCCACGTAACGTCGATTCCCGGCATACGGCCAAAAACACCCTGGCGTCATCCCAATTCATAGGTTTCTCCACTGCTGCATATACGCATCACCATAACGCAAAATCGCTGCGTTATTGCATCAATGAACCTGGATAAGCTGGGCACCATAGATAAACCTGGAGGACGGCTCCCATGCCCAGCACATCAACCACCCCGAGCAGCGCGATCTGGCTGCCGATTTTCGCCGGCCTCTGCGCCAGCCTGGTCAGCATCGGCCTGGCGCGGTTCGCCTACACGCCGTTGATTCCCTCGTTGATCCAGGCGCACTGGTTTTCCGCCAGCGACGTGGTGTACCTCGGCGCCGCCAATCTGGTGGGTTACCTGATTGGTGCGCTGATCGGCCATCCGCTGGCCCGTCGGACCTCCAACAAAAGCGCCCTGCGCCTGATGATGCTGGCGGTGACGCTGTCGTTTTGCGCGTGTGGCTTTCCGTTGTCGGTGAGCTGGTTCTTCGGCTGGCGATTGCTGTCGGGCGTCGCTGGCGGCGCGATCATGGTGTTGGTGGCCGCGACCGTGCTGCCGCATGTGCCGGCGTCCCGCCGAGGGCTGGCCAGTGGTGCGATTTTCCTGGGCATCGGTTTGGGTATCGCCGGCTCCGGGACGATTGTGCCGCCGCTGTTGAGCCTGGGTTTGCAGAACACCTGGTTCGGTCTCGGCGCGCTGGCATTGGTGCTGACCGTCGCCAGTTGGTTCGGTTGGCCGTCAGCCACGCATGCGGCCACCGCGGCACCGTCCGCTGAACCCTCGACGATGCCGACTGACCCGAACGTTTACCTGCTGTTCGCCCAATACGCGTTCATGGCTGCCGGGCTCGTGCCCGCCATGGTGTTCCTGGTGGATTACGTTGCCCGCGGGCTCGGGGCTGGCGCGCACATTGGCGCTCTTATCTGGGTGATGTACGGCCTCGGCGCGATTATCGGGCCGGTGAGTTACGGTTTTCTGGCTGACAAACTGGGCGCACGGCTGAGCATTCGCCTGGTGCTGGTGGTGCAGGCAGTTGCAGTCGGTTTACTGTCGATTTCAAGTGATTTCACTGCGCTGGCCTTGCTGGCGGTGATCCTCGGCTCGTTCCCGCCAGGTATCGTGCCGCTGGCATTGGCCCGGGTTCACGAACTGATCCCGAACCATCATCAACAGCAGATTGCCTGGAGTCGCGCCACCGTGTCGTTCGCCACGTTCCAGGCGATTGCCGGGTTTGCATATTCGGCGTTGTTCAACGCCAGCGGCGGGCATCACGCGCTGTTGTTCATCCTCGCAGCGGGCGCCATTGTCGTAGCCCTGCTGCTGGAGCAAGGCACGCGCTTGCTGAATCGTCGCGGCCGGCGGCAACCTGTATTGAGCTGAGTCACCGACGGCTTGATGTGGCCCCACTTACTGAACAGTTCCAGACAGGACACTCACATGAATCTGCCCCACACCATGACCCTGATCGAAATCACCGAACCCGGCGGCCCGCAGGTATTGAAGCCACGCCAGGCGTCAGTACCAACCCCGGGGCCGGGCGAAGTGCTGATTCGCGTGCACGCTGCCGGGGTCAATCGCCCCGACGTGATTCAACGTGCCGGCAAGTACCCGATGAAACCCGGCATGAGCCCGATTCCGGGCCTGGAAGTGGCCGGTGAAGTGGTGGGGGTCGGTAAAGGTGTCAGCGAATTTATCGTCGGCGACAACGTCTGCGCGCTGACCAACGGCGGCGGTTACGCACAATACTGCGTCGCGCCGGCCGGCCAGACGCTGCCGATTCCTCAAGGCATGGATTGGGTGCACGCGGCGGCGGTCCCGGAAACCTTCTTCACCGTGTGGGCCAACCTGTTTGACATGGGCGGCGCTGCCAAAGGTCAGCGCGCATTGATCCATGGCGGCACCAGCGGCATCGGCACGACCGCGTTGATGCTGTGTCGCGAATTCGACGTCAAGGCCTTCGCCACGGCGGTCAGTGAGGAAAAGTGCGCGGCGATCCGTACGTTGGGCGCCGAAGCGATCAACTATCGCGATCAGGATTTCGCCCAGGTCATCCAGGAAAAAACCGCCGGCAAGGGCGTCAATGTCATTCTCGATATCATGGGCGGCTCGTACCTGAATTCAAACATCGCGGCACTGGGCATGGAAGGTCGACTGGTAATGCTGGGCTTTCTCGGCGGCGCCCACGCCAAGGACGTCGACCTGTTGGCGATCATGAGCAAACGCGCCATCGTGACGGGCTCGTTGCTGCGCCCACGCACCGTGGAAGAAAAAGCCTCGATTGCCGAGCAGTTGCGCGAATACGTGTGGCCGGTGCTCGCTGCCGGGCGTTGCCTGCCGATGATCGACAAGGTTTATTCGTTGGCCGAGGCGGCACAGGCGCATGCGCGGATGGAAGGTGGCGAGCACATTGGCAAGATTGTGTTGCGGGTGGATTGATCTGCAATTGTCGCGCCCCCCTGTAGGAGCAAGCTTGCTCGCGATAGCGGTGTGTCAGTCGACAGCATTGCTTAATGTGCCACCGTCATCGCGAGCAAGCTTGCTCCTACAAGGAGGGTTGGTGAACGGCTGTCGAAAATGTTCCCCCCGCCGACACGCTTCTGTTAAAAACCGGACTTCAGTTTTTACCGACGGACCATCCGATGCCCTCCTCTCCGCTCACACGCCTGCGCCGACGCTGGCTGCCCTTGCTGTGCATGGCCGCGCTGATTGTCGGCCTGCCGGTGAGTTGCGGCGTGCTTGAGCACACCGAGCGCGAGCTGCTGTTTCGTATCGAACCGGGCACGGCGGGCTGGTATCGCGGTTTGCCGAAGGACGTTCAAGAATTCGACATCCAGCCCGCCAGTTTCAAGGAGGGGCAAAACCTGCATGCCTGGTGGTGGCCGGCGGCTCGTCGTGATGCGCCTTCGATCCTCTATTTGCACGGCGTGCGCTGGAACCTCACCGGCCAGGCGTTTCGCATCGAACAATTGCGCGCCATGGGCTATTCCGTCCTGGCGATCGACTACCGCGGGTTTGGTCAGAGCAAAGGCGATCTGCCGTCGGAAGCCAGCGTGTATGAAGACGCACGAGCTGCCTGGGAACGCTTCACAACGATGCAACCGGACGCCAGCAAGCGCCTGATCTATGGCCATTCCCTCGGCGGTGCGGTAGCCATCGACCTCGCGTCAGACCTGGCCGCGCAGGCGAAAAAGAACCATGTCGCCGTCCCGGTGCGCGGTCTGGTGATCGAGTCCACGTTCACGTCACTGGGCGATGCCGTGGCCCAAGTGGCCGAAAGTAACCTGCCAGTGAAATGGCTGCCGGTGCGCTGGCTGCTGTCGCAGAAATTCGATTCCATCGACAAGATCGTCGACATCGACATGCCGCTGCTGGTCGTGCATGGCCTGGCCGATACATTCATGCCTTCGCGCTTCAGCCAGCAGTTGTTCAACGCCGCCAGCGAGCCCAAGCGCCTGTTGTTGGTGCCGGGTGGCACGCACAACAACAGCATGAGTTTGGGCGGCACCCAGTATCGCCAGGCACTTGAAGGCCTGATGAAAGCAAAACCGCCGCAGATGGCCGGGCCGGCAGTGGCTCGCGGTTCTCAGGACTCCTGACGTTTAGCGATAACCTCGCGCCTGCAAGTTGAACAATTGCGCGTAACGCCCTCCGGCGGCCACCAGACTGGCGTGATCGCCGCGCTCAAGAATCGCCCCCTGATCCAGCACGATGATGTGGTCGGCATTACGCACGCTGGAAAAACGGTGGGAAATCAACAGCGTCATGCGGCCTTCGGTGTGCTCGCTGAAATGCTCGAACACCGCCGCTTCCGCCGCCGGGTCGAGGGCTGAGGTCGGCTCATCCAGAATCAGGATATCGGCGTCACGGCGCATGTAGGCACGGGACAAGGCAATCTTCTGCCATTGCCCGCCGGACAGTTCCTGGCCGCCGGCAAACCAGCGGCCCAATTGGGTGGCATAGCCGCGATCCAGACGCTCAATGAAAGGCGCAGCCATGCCCTCGGCGGCAGCGGCTTGCCAGCGCTGCTCATCGTTGAACGCCAGGGTGTCGCCGACACCGATGTTCTCGCCCACGGAGAACTGGTAGCGAATATAGTCCTGGAAAATCACGCCGATACGCCGGCGCAGCGCATCTTCGTCCCATGCCTGCAAGTCACTGCCGTCCAGCAGGATGCGCCCCTGATCGGGACGGTACAGACGGGTCAGCAGCTTGATCAGCGTGGTCTTGCCCGAACCGTTCTCCCCCACCAGCGCCACGCTGTGCCCCGGCACGAGGTGCAGATCGATGCCCTCCAGCGCCGCGCGGCTCGCGCCCGGATAGCTGAACCCGACGTTTTCGAACCGCAGACCATCGCCGGGCAGCGCGCCTACGGTCAGGTTGCCGGAGTCGGCCACCACGGGCTCAGCCAGGTATTCATAGAGGCTGGACAGATACAGTCCGTCTTCGTAAAGACCACTGATGGCGCTCAAGCTGCTGCTCACTGCCGTCTGCCCCTGCTTGAACAGCACCAGGTACATGGTCATCTGGCCGAGGGTGATGCTGCCGTGGACGGTGTCGACCACCACCCACGCGTAGGCCAGATAAAACGCCCCCGTGCCCAGTAACCCCAGGACAAAACCCCAGCCATCGCGGCGCAGGGTCAGCCGACGGTCTTCAGCGTAAAGACGCGCGAACGTATCGCGATAACGCTTCAACAGCAGTGGCGCGAAGCCAAACAGTTTGACCTCTTTGATGTAGCCCTCGTGGGAGAGCAGCGTCTCGATGTAGTTCTGCTGCCGACTCTCCGGCGCACGACGGGTAAACAGCCTGAAGGCGTCCCCGGAAAAATGTGCTTCGGCAAAAAATACCGGCAACGCACCCACCACCAACAACACCAGCGCCCACGGCGAAAAATGCACCAGCAACACGCCAAAACTGATCAGCACGATCAGGTTCTGGATCAGCCCCAGCGACTTCATCACCAGCGCCAACGGCCGGGTCGACGCCTCGCGCCGGACCCGCACCAGCTTGTCGTAGAACTCGGAATTCTCGAACTGCACCAGCGACAACGTCTGGGCTTTCTCCAGAATCATCGTGTTGACCTTCTGCCCCAACTGCACTCGCAACAGCGATTGCTGAACCGACAGCGCCCGTTGGGTCCCGGACAGCAATGCGAGCACACCGGCTTCAAACAGCACGTAACGCACCACCGGCCACAACGGCGCACTGCCCTGCTGCGCGTGCAGTTGCATGGCGAAAACCACCGCGTCGACGATGCGTTGGCCAAGCCAGGCAGCCAATGCCGGGAGTACGCCTGCGATCAGGGTCGCCAGCACCAGGCCCAGAAACA
Source organism: Pseudomonas sp. GM60 (assembly GCF_000282415.1). NCBI lineage: Bacteria > Pseudomonadati > Pseudomonadota > Gammaproteobacteria > Pseudomonadales > Pseudomonadaceae > Pseudomonas > Pseudomonas sp. GM60. Next base: position 33,180 of record NZ_AKJI01000099.1, on the reverse strand, counting down.
ACCCGCGAGAAGTAGCCCAGACAAGGAGCAAGGCGCGTCTGGCCTGATCGAGCAATGAGGTGACGCGGGAAAGGGCCGCTGGCATGTTTATCGGTTGCGCTTGCGCGGTCTCTCGACTTCTCTTCTTGAAGGTGGAGGCCCGATTGGAATCACCAGCCCGGGGGGAGGAGGACCACCATTTTCCCATTCTTCCATTAACCGCCTCAGTTCAGGCGGCATTACGGTCGGCATCTTGCACGTCATTTGATCACCCTATTGTTTTTGCGAACTCGACCCACTGTACTTTTGAAGCATCAATAACAATAACCTTGGCCCTGACAGGCAACGGATTGTCGTGGTTATCAATCCAGCGAGGAAACTCGAGAACAAACTGTCCGTTTGCAGGCTCCGATGGCCATTCGCTTGGCCAACCAAACAGACGCTTCCCTCCGATCAAATGCAGTATTACGAATCCCTGCCTCGATAAAAAAGCACTGTACCACTCGCTGGGGAACGAATTTTTGGTGGTGACTTTCAGCTTCCTGAGTAACGCATGAAGCTTGTCGCTGTTCGCGATGTGGCACGAAAGAACCCCCATCACCACCGCAATAACTGCTGACCATAAAGCCTCCGATTTCTTGTCCCACACGCCGACTGAGAAAAACCGCTCTCCCGTCAATAGCAACACCCCCTCCAAACCGACTACCAGCGACTGAATCACAAACGTGAAAATCAACGCCTGGACTATCTGCCCAAAGGTATCGGGTCGCTTGAACGCCGTGAGCGAGTAAAAGATCCAGGTTGCTAAAAACCCCGGGAGCAAATACTGCAGTAGCGGAATGACTTCCTTGACCAAGCTATCCATGCCATTTCCAATCCATTGAAAAATTCGACTCGGAGCAAATAAATACAGCACCTCTACAGCCTGTGTCATCCACTGCTGAAGTGCGGTAGTCACAAGAGATTTCGGGACTACAGGCGGGACTACAAGCGAAAAACCCTCCTACATTCAACAAGGAAAAACTGGACAAAAACTCAATCCAGATCCGACGTTACGTGCTCCAAAAACCGCGCTCGATAACGCCCCGGACTCTCCCCCGTCCACTTCTTGAACGCCCGGTGAAATGCACTCGGCTCCTGAAACCCCAACTGTTCGGCAATGTCACCGATGCTGGCCTTGCTCTGCCGCAATTGCTCAAACGCAACCCCGCGCCGCACCTCGTCCTTGATTTCCTGATACGAACACCCTTCCCGCTCCAGCTTGCGGCGAAAGGTGCTGGGGCTCAGATGTTGTTCCAAAGCAAAGGCCTGCAAGGTCGGCCATTGGCTGTAGTGGCTGTTGCGCAAACGCTGGTGGACTTGCGACGCGAGCCCATGCTGGTTTCGGAAGCGAATCACCAGCCATTGCGGCGCGGTGCGCAGAAACACTTTCAGCGAAGCCAGGTCCTGGACCACCGGCAAGCGCAGGTAGTGGCTGGCGAATTCGATTTCGGTGCGTTCAGCGCCGAAGGTCAGGTTAGGCCCCCAGAGCAAACGGTCATCGCTGAGGGACACGCGCTTATGGCGGAAGTCCGCGCGGTCGATGGGGATGCGCCGACCACCCAGCCAGCACATCAGGCTGATCATCAGTACCAGAAAAGTTTCTTCGCCAAAACGCGCAACATCATCGTTTTTCGCGCAGGTATCCAGGCTGATGACCGCACGTTTGCCGCGCACCGTCAGCGTGCCGCGAAAATCGCGAAGGAACAGGGCAAAGTTGTTCAGGCACTGGCGCATGGCTTTGTGCAGGTCGGGTTCCTGAATCAAGGCCCGGCAAATCAGGGCGAAGCTGCCCGGCGGCATGCCGTGGGAGTCGAGCCGGAAGAACTCGTCATCGAGCTCTCGGATCTGGATCAACCAGAGTGCAGCAAACTCACTGGCCGGCACCCGCGACACGGGCTGTTCGATCAACGCCGGATCGATGCCTGCCTGTTCCAGAGCAGCCCGCCGCCGCTGCGGATTGTCCCCCAGCCCATGGATCATCGCCTGCACGAAGTAGGCGGCCACCGAATCCTTTTCCCGCATCTGAACGCTTCGCTCCCCATCACCCGAATGGCAAAAAACACCAGCACCGTTGAACAGTTCCGGCATAGGACAACCGCCCCGCCGGTTCTAGACTCGCGGCCAATAGTACGCCTTCGGCCGCTGTGGCGGCCAAGGTATCGCAGGGTTTGACCGGAAGGACGTGTACATGAATCTGCAAAACATTGGCGTGATCGGCGCAGGCACCATGGGCAACGGCATTGCACAAGTCTGCGCCCAGGCAGGGTTCAACGTGACCTTGATCGATATCTCCGAGAGCGCCCTGCAAAAGGCTGTTGCGACCGTCGGCAAAAACCTCGACCGGCAAGTTGCCAAGGACACGCTGACAGAAGCTCAAAAGCTCGCCGCCCTCGACAAGATCCGCACCAGCACCGACTACAGCAGCTTGCACAACGTGCAACTGGTGATCGAAGCCGCCACCGAAAACCTCGACCTGAAACTGCGCGTGCTGCAACAAATCGCCGCGCAGGTCAGCGCCGAATGTGTGATCGCCTCCAATACGTCGTCACTGTCGATCACCCAGCTTGCCGCCAGCGTCAGCCAGCCTGAACGTTTCATCGGCCTGCACTTCTTCAATCCGGTGCCGGTGATGGGCCTGATCGAAGTGATTCGCGGCCTGCAAACCAGCGATGCAACCCACGCCCTGGCGCTGGACATGGCAACCACCCTGGGCAAAACCGCGATCACCGCCGGCAACCGTCCGGGCTTTGTGGTCAACCGGATTCTGGTGCCGATGATCAACGAAGCGATCCTGGTGTTTCAGGAAGGCCTGGCCAGCGCCGAAGACATCGACGCCGGGATGCGCCTGGGTTGCAACCAGCCCATCGGCCCGCTGGCACTGGCCGACCTGATCGGCCTGGACACCGTGCTGGCGATTCTTGAAGCCTTCTACGACGGTTTCAACGACAGCAAATACCGCCCCGCGCCACTGCTCAAGGAAATGGTTGCCGCCGGTTATCTGGGACGCAAGACGGGGCGTGGCTTCCATGCCTATGCCTGAGCGTTGCTCACGTTTCGCCGAGTACCGCGACAAGGTGCTGGAGCTGTTTGCCAGCAAAGGTTTCGGTCAGGTCGGCATGCGTGAGCTCGCGACGTGCCTGGGGCTTTCCCCGGGTTCGTTGTATCACCATTACCCCAGCAAACAGCACTTGCTGCTCGACCTGATCGAGGAGTTCTACGAAGAGCTGTTGGCAACCCTGGGGCGCATCGAGCAAAAGTCTCCGGCCAAGCGCGACAGGCTCAACAGCCTGATCCGCGCGCATTTGAATCTGCATCAGGAAATGCCCTGGCATTTTCGTCTGGTGGAACGCGACAGCGGCTGCCTGAATGACGAACAGCAGGCGCGCGTTCGGCAGTTGCGCGAACAGTACGAACGCACATTGCTGCTGATGCTCGGGACCAAACCCCGCCTCAGTGAACAGGCGCAACAGGCCGCCGGGCATGCCATCGCCAATCTGCTGAACAGCGCGCCCTGCTGGCTGGCGCACCATCTGCTGGATGAGCCTGAGCGTAATGAACTGCTGGAAAACCTCGTGGCTGGGGCCATTGAGCGTTTGCTGCGGCCCTCGGTGCCACGCGCAGCGGCCTGAGAAACCGGACTGGTTTCAGTGGATCGAGCGAACCACCGATGCAAAGCGTAAACCCACGCAGCATAATGGCGCGCCCTCAAACACAAAAAGGACTTCGTGTGTTATCCCGCCCCCGCACCCTCTGGTCATGGCTCTACTATCCCCTGAGCTGTATCGCCGTCTCCGTACTGACGCTGCACATCGCCGCCTTTGACTGGTTGCTGATAACGCCCATCGATGTCGGCGGCACTTTTATGGGGGGAGGCATGGCAACCCAGCTTTATCTGATGGGCTGGGGCGCTGCCAGCGTCGCCCTGTTGCTTGCCGTGGTGTGTCGTTTGCCCGGATCAATCTACGGCTGGATCAGTGCCGGACTTTTGCCCGTGGGCATTGGCGCCTGGTGGCAACTGGACTATCCGGCAAACGCCGACCAAATGATTTTGAGTACCAGCCGACAGGAGATCGGCGTGGCCATGCTGATCGGCGCAGTGTTGCTGTGCAGCGGCCTGTATGCCCGCTCGAGGATCAAAAGCCGCGCCTCAAAAACATCGCCGTCACGCTCTGCAATGTCGGGGCGAATGGCCGTGGCGACCACGCTGCTCATCTTGTTTGTCGGCGTGCCCATGGCCATTTTCAAGCAACAGTCGTTACCGCACTGCGCCTTCAACGAAGCCGGTCAACAGTTGACGGTCTGCCTGGGCGAAGACGATGTCCCGGTGGTCGTGGATTGAGCGATAACCCGCACCGTTTCAATAGAAAAAACATCTAAACGATTTTTGCCAATCACCACCTCTAAGACTTTGCTAATGCCGTTGTAGGAGCGTGCGGTCTGGATAAACGCGGCGTTTTGGAGACCATCGCGAGCAGGCTCGCTCCTACAGGAAAACCCACCTCCGTCTGTTGGCAACGGGAGCAAACAATGAAAATCAATCCCTACCTCATCTTCAACGGCGACTGTAAAGCCGCGTTCACTTTCTATGCCCAGGCCCTTCAAGGCCAGCTCGACGTCATGATGACCTTCGGTGAAAGCCCGGCGCGCGAGCACTTTGCGGCGGACCTGCACAACCTGATCATTCATACCCGCCTGTCGGTGGGCGATCAGGCGATCATGGGGTCGGACACCACACCTGATCGCCCCACGGATGACATGGCCGGTTGTTCGGTCTCGCTGAATGTCGACAGCATTGCCGAGGCGGAACGGGTCTTCAACGCATTGGCGGAAGACGGCAGCGTGCAAATGCCCCTGGAAGCGACCTTCTGGGCCGCGCGTTTCGGGATGCTGGTCGACCGGTTTGGTGTGTCGTGGATGGTCAATTGCGAAAAGGATCAGTGACTTTACCGGCAAGCAAACGCCCAACCTGAAAAGGCTGGGCGTTCTGGACACTCCCGGACCGTCTGCTACCGTCAACAGGCCACCCCGCCTCACAGCAGAACCGTCGGAGGAAACCCACCATGCCTGCCCATGACGCGCCCTGGTCCACCCGTTTGAAAATATCGCTGCTGGCGACAGCGCTTGCCGGAACCCTGCTGGGTTTGAGTGGTTGCGCCACGGTCGATGCCCGGACCACTGCTTATGTGGGTGTCGAGCATCCCGCGCCGACGCTGGCCAGTGAAGTGGTGGTGTTGCGTACCGAACCCCTTCGCCCGCACATTCGATTGGGTGAAGTGCTGATCGATGCCAGCGTTGATCCTGCCCCCCCGATCACCCAGGTAGAAGGAAAACTTCGGGACGAGTCAGCCAAGCTCGGTGGCGATGCCGTGGTGGTGGTCTACGACCATATCCAGCCGATGGGCGCTTATGTCAACGGGCCGCTGTGGGCTCGCGATGTAAGAACCATTGAGGGACGCAAGCTCAAAGGGATCGTGATCAAGTATCGGTAGATCAAAAGATCGCCGCCTCGTTTCACTCGACAGCTCCTACATTGGAATGCGTATCCCCAGTAGGAGCTGTCGAGTGAAACGAGGCGGCGATCTTTGCATTGCGCCTAACCCTTCACGCACACCACCTGACGCAAGGTATGCAGCACTTCCACCAGCTCGCGTTGGGCGTGCATCACGCGGTCGATGTCTTTGTAGGCCATCGGTATTTCATCGATCACCGCCGCATCCTTGCGGCACTCGACGTGGGCGGTGGCGCGGATCTGATCTTCGACGGTGAACAGGCTTTTCGCTTTGGTACGGCTCATGGTGCGGCCAGCGCCGTGGCTACAGGAGCAGAACGATTGCTCGTTGCCGAGCCCGCGAACGATGAAGCTTTTCGCGCCCATCGATCCCGGAATAATCCCCAGCTCCCCCTTCTGCGCCGACACCGCGCCTTTGCGGGTGACCAGGATTTCCTGACCAAAATGCCGTTCTTTCTGCACGTAGTTGTGGTGGCAGTTCACCGCCTCCAGGGCGACGTCGAACGGTTTGCCGATCACTTTCCGTGCCGCCTGAATCACCGATTGCATCATCAACGCACGGTTCTGCCTGGCGAAATCCTGGGCCCAACCGACGGCTTCAACGTAATCATCAAAATGCCGGCTGCCTTCTTCGAAGTAAGCCAGGTCACGGTCCGGCAAATTGGCGATGTGCTGGCGCATGTCGGCCTGGGCCAGTTGAATGAACAAGCAGCCAATGGCGTTGCCAACCCCGCGTGAGCCGCTGTGCAGCATGAACCAGACCCGATTGGCCTCATCCAGGCACACTTCAATGAAGTGGTTGCCGCTGCCCAACGTGCCCAAGTGCCCTCGATTGTTGGTGCTGGCGAGTTTCGGGTATTTGTCGGTGATCGCCTTGAACCGTGGGTTCAAGGCAGACCAGGCATGATCGGCCTGTTTCGGAACGCTGTCCCAGGCACCTTTGTCCCGCACCCCACGACCAACGGTGCGCCCATGGGGCACCGCTTTTTCGATCGCACAACGCAAGCCATGCAGGTTGTCCGGCAAATCAGCGGCGGTCAGCGACGTGCACGCGGCGATCATGCCGCAGCCAATATCCACCCCGACGGCGGCCGGGATGATCGCGCCCACGGTAGGAATCACACTGCCGATGGTCGAGCCCTTGCCCAGGTGCACGTCGGGCATCACCGCCAAGTGCTTGAAGATGAACTGCATCTTCGCGGTGTTGATCAATTGCTGCCTGGCTTCGTTTTCTACCGGAACGCCTTCGGTCCAGAGCTTGATCGGTTTGCCGTTGGCGACTTCCAGCAGTTGATAGGTTCGGTCTTGCATGATTCGGTTCTTTCCGATGGCCGATGATCCGGCGCTGTGCTGAAGACTCAGCCGTGCGTTGAGTCTTCATGATATCGCAGCGAAACCACGTTGCAGATCCTCAATCAACGCCTCGACATCCTCCAGCCCGATGTGCAAACGCAGCACCGGATTCAATGAACGGTCCGCCGCACTTTGGCGATCCTGGGTGTCGGCCACGGTGATCAGACTTTCGAAACCACCCCAGGAAGCGCCCAATCCGAACAACTGCAACGCATCGATGAAGCGCTCGACATAAGCGGCGTCCGCATCGTTCAGTTCAAAGGACAGCAAGCCGTTGCTGCCCTTGAAGTCCCGTTGCCACAAGGTGTGGCCAGGGTGGTCGGGCAATGCCGGATGGAACACCCGTTTCACCTGAGGTTGCGCTTGCAGCCAATGGGCGATTTCCAGCGCCTGGCGCTCATGCACCTCCAGTCTCGGTGCCAGGGTTCGTGCGCCGCGCAATACCAGATAAGCGTCATCCGGGCTGACGGTGACGCCAAAGGTGTCGCTCATGGATGCCAGCGGTTGCCAGGCATCTTCGCGGACGCAGACGCTGCCCATGACCACATCGCTGTGGCCGCACAGGTATTTGGTCAGCGCCATGATCGAGATGTCCGCACCGAGGGTCAGCGGTCGGTACAGGTAACCCGAGCCCCAGGTGTTGTCGACGGCCAGCAGAATACCTCGCGGTTTGCACAGGGCGGCGATGGCCGGCAAGTCGCAGAGTTCGTACAGCAAGGAGCCCGGGACCTCGGTGTAGACCATTTTGGTGTTGGCTTGCAGTTGCGCCTGCAAGTTGCTGCCGTCGGGGATGAAGTAGCTGACCTGGATACCGAACGGCTCAAGAAATTCCCGGGCCAGACGCCGCACCGGTGCGTACACCGCATCGGTGATCAGCACATGATCGCCGGGGCGCAGGTAGGCCAGAAACGTCTGCGCAACCGCCGCCAGCCCGGTGCCGAACAGACGCGTGCGATAACCGCCTTCCAGTTCGGTGACCAGGTCTTCGAGGGCGAACGCAGTTGGATTGCCGCGCGCGCCGTAACTCAACACCCGCTCGGTGTCGCGGCGGGCACGGGCGTCACGCATTTGCGCGAGGTTGTCGAACAGCACCGTACTCAGACGGGTGACCGGCACGTTGACCGAACGACCGCCACTGCTCTGCTCCGTGCGTGCCGAATGGACCAGGCGTGTGCGTACCCGCGAATCCTCGGTAGCTTGAGGTTGCAGTGGTTTGAGACTGGCGATCTCATCGTCACTCATTTGCGCCAGCAAGCCGATTTCCCAGGCCAGGTACTGCCGCGCCGCGTCCTTGTTGCCGGAGTGCCGATCATGGGTGAAGAACAGGAAATCGATGCACTGTTCATTGGCCGGTGTGTCCGGACTTTCCTGCACGGTGAAACCGGCCGCACGCCAGGCAGCGAGTCCGCCTTCCAGCAGTCGCAGTTGTGCGCGCTGGGTTTCCGGCAATTCCTGCGCCGCGAATGCGGCCAGCAATGGATCATCGGCCACCAAGACCAATGGCCGGTTCTCACCGGCTACGTGCGTCGCGAGCAGCGAACGGATCGACCAGCGCGAGCCGGTAATATGGCCCTTGCGAAAGGTCATACTCGGGCGCAAATCGATCAGCGCGACGGCGTCGTCCTTCAACGCGTCGGACAGTGCCTGCACCGAGATCGATGGCAACGCCTCATAGGCGGCAACTTCAGTCTCGGGCAACGCCAGACCGCTGCTCACGCCACCCTCCAGCACATACGCCTCATGCCCCAACTGGCGCAGCCAACTGGCGACAATCGGCGCGCGCACGCCATCGCTGTCAATCAGCACCAACCGCGCCTGACGCACACCGACGTACAGATCGGTGGATTGAATCAACTGCCCGCCCGGCGTGTGTTGTGCACCGGTCAGACTGCCAGCGGCAAACTCCTCGGCAGTGCGCACGTCGCACAGAAACAGACTGCGCCCTGCCTCTTTGGACCACTGCTCGACCTGTGCTGCCGTAACTGTTTTCACCCCGGCCCGTTCCGCCAGCCGGGCGGCGGCCAGGCGTTGCGCCGCCAATGGCGCAACGGATACCGCATCGGCATAACGACGGCTGCTGCCGTGTTCCAGCTGAAAATCTTCCAGGTACCAGCCCTGAGTACCGTTCTCCAACGCGTAGACCGGATTCTTCAAGCCCAGGTTGATCAGCGTTTGCGCGCCGATAATGCTGCGGGTCCGGCCGGCGCAATTGACCACGATTGGCGTGGTGTCATCCGGCACCAGATCATGGATGCGATAACCCAGCTCACCGTTCGGGCAGCACACGGAACCGGGAATGGTCATCTTGCGGTATTCATCGAACGGCCGGCCGTCCAGCACCACCAACGGTTCGCCACGGCTTTGCCATTCGGCCAGTTGCTGCGCGGTGACATGCGGCGTGTGGCTGGCCTCTTCCACCAATTCGCCGAACGCCTTGGACGGCACATGCACGCCAGCAAACAACTGATAACCGGCAGCCTGCCAGCCATCGGCGCCACCCTCGAGAACGTGCACGCGCTCATACCCCAACGCCTGAAGACGCTGGGCAGAACGCGTGGCGACATCACCGCCATTCTGGTCATAGATCACCAGCCGCACCTGAGGGTTCGGCGCCAGTCGCCGAGCCTCCAGTTCCAGTCGGCTGTAGGGCAGATTGACCCCGAAAAACAGATGGGCCTCGCCATACTGGCCGTGTTCGCGCCCATCAAACAGGGCGATTTCCTGCCCGTCGAACAGCCACTGTTGCAATTGCCCTGGGGTTACGGTCTGGCTCATGGAAGTCCCGCTTGAAAAGTAATTATTGAAGCGCCAGAGAGCGCTCATTGGCCGCCACGTCGCGGCCCTTCGCATACGCACGTTGAATCGCCGGCCGTGCCTTGAGGCGTTCGCGCCAGGCGTGGATGTGCGGGAAATCCGCCAGGTCCTGGCCCTGACGTTGCGGCTGGATCCACGGAAAAATCGCCATGTCGGCAATGGAGTACTCGCCCGCCACATACGGCACGTCAGCCAGACGCGTTTCCAGCACCCGATACAGCCGCGTCGCTTCGGTATTGAGCAGGTCGAGGGCGAACGGAATCGGCTGTGGCGCCTTCTCCTTGAAAACCTGCAACTGACTCAGGTACGGCGTGATATGCCCCACCTGCCAGAACAGCCACTCCTGGACTTTCTGCCGCTCGACGCTGCCGGCAGCGGGCAGAAAACGCCCGGCCTTGTCGGCGAGGTAATTGAGAATGGCGCCGGATTCGAACAGGTTCAGCGGTTCGCTCAACCCCTCAGGCGCATGGTCGACAATCGCCGGGATCCGCCCATTGGCGCTGATCCGCTGGAACGCCGCCTGCTTCTGCTCGCCCTCGCGGATGTTGATCGGCACCACTCGGTAATCCAGTCCGAGTTCTTCAAGCAGGATGCCGATCTTCAAACCGTTGCCGGTCGGCCAGTAGTACAAATCGATCATGCGTAGGCCTTGATCGACGGCGCCATTTGCGAGGCGTTGTAATTGAGAATGCGCCCGTCCGCTTCGACGCCATAACGGCCGTTGAGGGATTCCAGCGGCAAGCCGTAGAGATGGAAATGCAAGGTCGCACTCTCGCCTTCAACGCGAATGCCGTGCAGGTCTTCACCGAGAAACGAAATCGACGTGCCGGGTTGCACGATCACTTCCTTTTGCAGATGCAAGGTGGTGAAACCTGGCTCGCGACCTTCGTCATCACGACCATAGACATAGTTGATCTCCTGGCCTTCGACGGCGCTGATGATCGCCCAGGTTTCATGGTTGTGCGGGAGCGTGCTTTTGCCCGGCAACAACGAGTTCAGGTACAGCGTCGGCGTGTCGCCGTCGTCATTCAGACGATAGCGAAACGCGGTGCTGCCCTGCCCCGGCACTGGCGCGGGAAACGCGTCGAAATTGAACAGATCGCGGCGCTCGGCCAGAGCTTCGAGCAGGGAGACGATCTCCACCAGCGCGGCGCGGTCGACGCCACGTTGGTTGATGACGCGGATTTTCTTCAGGAAATCCTCGATGACGGCGGCACGGTTTTCGGTACTCATGGACAGGCTCCTCAGTATTAGACGGACAGGCTGTAGCGACCCAGGTTGGTCAGCAGATACGGATCGTTGGCAACGGCGGGACGGCGTCCCGGATCACCCAAGGCATGGCGCAGGAATTCCTGGGTGCGCTCGCTGCTCGGGTGCTGGAAAATCTGTGCGGCGCTGCCGTGCTCGACGATCACGCCGTTTTCGGTGAAGTAGACGATGTCGCTGATCTCTTCGGCGAAGCGCATCTCGTGGGTGACCAGCACGCAGGTCATGCCCTCTTCGGTCAGCTCGCGAATCACCGTCAGCACTTCGCCGACGGTTTCCGGGTCAAGGGCCGAGGTCACTTCATCGAACAGGATCAATTCCGGGCGCATCGCCAGCGCCCGGGCAATCGCTACCCGCTGCTGCTGGCCGCCGGACAGTTGCCCCGGATAGGCATCGGCCTTGTGCTCCATGCGCACTTTCGCCAGCAAGGCACGCGCTTCTTTTTCGGCCTCGGCACGGCTGCGCCCCAACACCTTGCGCGGCGCAATCACCAGGTTTTCCAGCACCGACAAATGCGGGAACAGGTTGTACTGCTGAAAGACAAACCCCACGCGCTTGCGCAACTCGATGCGCTGGGCTTCCTGTGCCAGCGTGTGCACCTCGGTGGTGCCGACGCGGATGCTGCCGCGCTGGGGCTGCAACAACCCGGTGATGCAGCGCAGGATGGTCGATTTGCCGGAACCGGACGGGCCGATGATCGACACCGCCTGCCCACGATGAACGTCGAGGTCGATGCCTTTGAGCACCGGATTATTGGCGAACGACAGGTGCAAATCGCGCAGGCTGACCAGAGGCTCGGCGACGGTTTCAGTAGAAGGCATAACGTCGCTCCAGGCGTTGGGTGAGACGGGAAATCGGGTAGCAATAAGCGAAGAACAGCACCAGCAGGCTCAGGTAAATCACCACGGTGAAGCCGGTCATGTTCACGGTGTTGCTGGCGATCTGCGCGGTGTCGATCACGTCATGCACACCCACCAGCGAGGCCAGCGCCGTGCCCATGGTGATCACCGCATACAGGTTCATCCACGGCGGCAACATGCGTTTGAAGCACTGCGGCAGGATGATCGAGCGAAAAATCTGCCCACGTGTGAACGCCAGCGAACGGGCCGCTTCCCACTGCGTGCTCGGAATCGAAGCAATGGCGCCACGGAAGATTTCCGCGACGTTGGCACTTGCCGGCAAGGCCAGGCCAATGGTGACCTTGACCCAGTCGGGGAACGAGATGTAGGCGCTGCCGATCTTGATCTCGAACGGAAACACATAGGTGGTGAAATAGATCAGCACCAGCCACGGCGCATTGCGGAAAATCTGCACCCAGATCCGTGCCGGGAAACGCAGCAGACGCAGCGGCGACAACGCCAGTGCACCCACCAGCAACCCCAGCACCGACCCCAGCGCGATGGCGACCAGACTGATCAGAATGTTTTGCCCGAAGCCCACGACCAGGGCTGGCGACCATTGCAGCAGCGCCTTGAGCACCGGGCTTTGCGGGGCCAACCACAGCAACCCGGGCACAACGCAGATCAGCAGCAACAATTTGCCGACGTGCCGCCGTGGCCAGGTCACCGGCGCGGTGACGGACGATTCAATGGCCATAGCCGGGCATCCTCAGGCGCGCTTCCAGGTAGCGCCCCACACAATTGACGATAAAACTCAGCAGACCGAAAAAGCTCAGAATCAGGATCATCAGTTCCAGCACGTTATCGCTCTGGGTCCAGATCATGATCGACGCGTAGGTGATATCGCCCACGGCAATCGCCGAGGCCACGGCGGTCATCTTCACCAGGTCGATCAGATTGTTGATTAGCGATGGCAAGGCGAAGCGCAAGGCCAGCGGCAGCTGCACGTTCCACAACAACTGCCGAGCGTTGAACGCCAGGGAACTGGCCGCTTCCAGCGTCACGCCCGGCACCGCCTCGATGCCGGCACGCAAGGCTTCGGCATGGAATGCGCCCTTGTGCAGCGAGATCACGATCACCACCCAGGCGAACGGCGTCAGCGGGTTCGCCGCGCCGACGGCCTGGGTCAGCAACATGTTCAGCACCAGGAAGGCGCAATACAGCTGCACCAGCGTCGGCGTGTTGCGGGTGACTTCGACGAACACCCGCGCCGGTTTCGCCAGCCACGGCTTGCCCGACGTCAGCATCGCCGCCAATCCCACGCCGGCGAGCAAACTGCCGACGATGGTGAACAGGCACAACAGCACCGTGGTCAGCGCGCCCTGCACCAGGGTGCCGCGTTGATAGGCGTCCAGCAGAAAGCTGTAGTTCAGGCCGAACCCGGCGCTCCAGTGGACGAAAAGCTCCAGCCAGTGACTCATGCCGTACCCCGCAGTTGCGCGCAGGCCCGGGCAATGCGGCGTCCGGCTTCAGCCACGCTGTCGGTCGCGGTGGCGATGGACAGGCGGAACCACGGCGACAGGCCATAGGCACTGCCCGCTACGCCAGCCACCCCTTCCTCCAGCAAATAGGCGACGACCTCGGCGTCGCTGTTCAGGCGCACGCCGTCAGGACGATAACGCCCCAGCAACCCGGCGCAGCGCACAAACACGAAGAAACCGCCCTGAGACTCAAGCACTTCGAGACCGTCTACGTCGCGCAACGTGCTCACCAACACATCCCTTCTCAGTTGATAAGCCGCCACTTGCTCGGGCAGGAAATCCAGCCCTCCGTCAAAGGCCGCCAATGCAGCCGCTTGCCCCACCGAGGAAGCCCCGGAAGTCGATTGCGACTGCACGACCGCCATGGCGCCCGTCAGCAGTTGTGGCCCGGCACCAAAACCGATGCGCCACCCCGTCATCGCGTAGGTCTTGGACACACCGCCGACCAGCAGGCAGCGCGCTTGCAGATCCGGCGCGACATTGAGCAGGCTCTGCGGCGGCTGACCGTCAAAACGGATGTGCTCATAGAGTTCATCCAGCAGGATCAACACCTGCGGATGACGGCGCAGCACCTCGGCGAGCGCCTGCAACTCGGCTGCGCTGTAAACCGCGCCGCTGGGATTGCCGGGGCCGTTGAGGATCAACCAGCGCGTGCGCTCGCCGATGTGTTGCTCCAGTTGCGCGGCTGTCAGCTTGCAGCCCTGCTCCAGCCCGCACTCGATAAACACTGGCTCGCCACCGTTGAAACGCACGCTGTCCGGAAACGACGGCCAGTACGGCGTGGGCACCAGCACTTCATCGCCTTCGTCGAGGGTCGCGGCAAAGGCGTTAAAGATGATTTGCTTGGCACCGTTGGCAATCACGATGGAGGGCAGCGAATACTCCAGTGCGTTTTCGCGCTGGAGCTTGCGTTGCACGGCAAGTCGCAAAGCCTTCACGCCCGGCGTCGGCGTGTACTTGGTGGCACCGGCGGCGATGGCGGCATAAGCCGCCTGCTTGATGTGTTCGGGCGTGTCGAAATCCGGCTCGCCGGTGGTCAGGTCGAGAATGTCGCGACCGGCTTCGCGCAATTCGGTAGCGCGGGATTTGGCGGCGGCGTTGGCCGACAAGGACACACGCTGCACACGCCTGGAAAGTCTTAGTGTCATGGCTGGGCAACCTCCACGACCTTGCCCGGATTGAGCAGGTTTTTCGGGTCCAGCGCTTGCTTGATGCGCCGCATCAGATCCAGCTCCACCGGGCTTTTGTAGCGATCCAGCAGGCCCAGCTTGCGTTGGCCGATGCCGTGTTCGGCGCTGATCGAGCCACCGTGGGCATGGGCGCTGTCGTGAACCAGCAGGCTGAGCGCCGCGTAGTTCGCCATGTGCGCATCCACCGTCGAATCCAGCGGATGAGCGACGTTGTAATGCAGGTTGCCGTCGCCCAGATGGCCGAAGGTGAAATGCCGGACACCGGGAAAGTGCGCCTGCAACAGCGCATCGGTGTGGCTGACGAACGCCACGACCTTGGAAATCGGCACCGAGATGTCGTGCTTCATGTTGCGGCCGGCACGTTTCTGCGCCTCGCTCATGTTTTCGCGCAACAGCCACAGCGCTTCACTTTGCGCGAGGCTTTCGGCGATCAGCGCATTGGCCAGCAAATCCTTTTCGAACGCATCGCCGAGCACCACTTCAAAGGCTTCGCGGGCGTGAGTTTCGCTGTGGTTATCCGAGAGTTCCAGCAACGCGAACCATGGTTGGCTGACACCGAGAAAAGGTTGCGGACCCTCGGGAAATTGCTCGCGCAGCAGCGCCAGGCAATCGGCACTGAGCAGTTCGAAAGCGGTGAGGCTGGCGCCAAACCCGGCGCGGGCATGGGACAGGAATTGCACCGCCTGCGACAGCGAGTCGAAGGCCAGCAACGCTGTGGCTTGTGCCTTGGGCAGCGGGAACAGTTTCAGCGTGGCGGCGGTGATAATGCCGAGGGTGCCTTCGCTGCCGATATACAGATCACGCAGGTCATAACCGGTGTTGTCCTTGCGCAGACCGCGCAGGCCATTCCAGATTTCACCCTCGGCGGTCACCACTTCCAGCCCCAGCGTCAGCTCGCGGGTATTGCCGTAGCGCAACACGGCGGTACCGCCGGCATTGGTGCCGAGATTGCCACCAATCGTGCAACTGCCTTCGGCGCCCAGGCTCAGAGGAAACAAGCGACCGGCCTCACGGGCGACGTCCTGCACGTTTTGCAGAATGCAGCCGGCTTCGACGGTCAGCGTGTCGTTGTCGGTGTCCACGGCGCGCACCCGGTTCAGGCGATCCAGCAACAGCAACACCGCACGGCCGCTGGCCTCCGGGGTGGCGCCGCCCATCAGCCCGGTGTTGCCGCCCTGCACCACCACGGGCGTATCGGCGACCACGCAGGCGCGGACCACTGCCGCGACTTCTTCGGTATTGGCCGGGTGCACGGCGGCAATGACCTGGCCGACGTAACGGCCCTGTTTATCGGTCAGGTACGGCGCGGCCTCTTCGCTGCTTTGCACATGGCTGGCGCCGAGCAGTTGCTGCAAGTCTGCGAACAGACTCACGGAAGCACCGCCAGCGGCGCGGCGTTGCGATATTTTTCGTGCAAGTCACGCAGGGCCTGAGACGGCGCCATGCCAGTGCGCTCACCCAGTTCGATCAGCCAGCCACTGCGGTGCCAGTCACGCACGATGGCATCGAGTTTCGCCTGGGTATCGTGCTCGCCCTTGCGCAACCAGATCACCGAGTTGGAGGGGATCAAATCACCCGGCAGCGGGATTTCATAACCGGCCCACTCGGCATCGCTCAACAACGCATGCATGGTCGGGCTGACATGCACCGCCGCCACGCAGCCATTGCCGCGCAGCGACAACAACGACTCGGACTGGCTGCGGAATGCCTTGATCTCGGCGCCGTAGGTTTCCTGCAACGGCTTGATGAAGTTGCTGCCCTGGGACACGCACACCGGCTTGCCCTTGAGGTCGGCCCATTGGGTAATGCCCGAGCCTTTGCGAATCAACGCCGCGCCGCCCACCTCTTCATAAGGCGTGGGCACGTAATCGAGGATCTCGGCGCGCTCGTCGGTGAACTGCATGTTGGCGATCAGGATGTCGACCTTGCCCTGCTGCAAAAACTGCACGCGGTTCGGCGCCAGGACCGAAACAGTGTTGGCTTCGACGCCCAAGGCCTTGGCAACGCCTTTGGCCAGTTCGACGTTGTAGCCCAGGTGTTCGCCCGTCTTCGGGTCGATGGTGCCGAACGGCGGCCCGCTGAGAATCACCCCGACACTGATGGCGTGGCGCTGCTCGATCTTGTCCAGCGTGGCATCGGCTTGAGCCAGGCCCGCGCCGAACACGACAGCGCCGGCCAGGCACAGCGAGGACAGGTTTTTTACGGAAAAATAGCGATTCATGCGCGACTACCTTGAACAGCCGTCGCGCAATGCGCCGGCGTAGTGAAGACGATGAGGTGAATCAGGCGCCGTTGGCCTGAAACTTCTTTTGCAACTCGACCAGCGCCGGTGACGCGGGTGTGATGCGGTTGCGGGTCTGCGCCTCGATCAGCCAGCCGCTGCGGTGCAGTTCCTTGACGATCGGGTCGAGCCTGGCCTGGGTGTCGCTTTCGCCACGACGGGTCCAGATCACCGAAGGCGCCGGGTTCAGTTCCGGGGTGATCGCCCGGTAGTCTTTCCATTCGGCACTGTCGGCGATCAACGGATTGACCAGCGTGGCGTCGTGCACTGCGGCGACGCAGTTATTGCCGCGCAACGCCAGCAAGGATTCCGACGAGCTCTTGAAGGCTTTGATCTCGACGCCCAACTCGGTGAGCGGCTTGACGTAGCTGCTGCCTTGCGAGGTGCAGACCGGCTGGCCCTTGAGGTCTTCCCAACGGCTGATCTTGCTGTCCTTGAGCACCGCCGCGGTGCCGCCGACCCGGTAAAACGGTGTCGGCACAAAACCGAGAATCTCACCGCGTTCCGCCGTCCATTCCATGTTGGCGATCAGCAAATCGACTTTGCCCTGCTGCAAAAATTGCACGCGGTTGGCCGGCAAGACGGGCACCAGCTCCACTTCAGCGCCCAACTGGCGACCCAATTCCTGAGCGAGTTCGACGTTCAAGCCGCGTGGCTTCTGGGTGGCCGGATCAATCCCGCCAAACGGGCCGCCCGACAACAGCACGCCGACCGCCAGCGCATGACGCTGCTCGATCTTGTCCAGCGTCGCGTCAGCCTGGGCAGCCGTGCTGGCGGCTAGTGAGACCAGGGCGCCCAACATCACAGGCAATATTCGTTTTACAGGTGTGCGCTCGAACAACATGGTTTTTCCCCCTCATGGATGATCGGCGTCCCCCGACCTGATGTGGGGGATCCTAGGTACAGCGTTGGTGTAACGGAAATTCAAATATCTAATATCGTTATAACTTGGCGTTTAAGCCTGAATACCGAAATGGCTACAACCCCAGTATTTACTTAGCATCAACCCTATATCTCTAAATAACCCAGAAAAAACACATAAATGTTCTTTATGTTTATGTTTAAACTCGTGATGTAAAAACAGCCCTGGAAACGCCCATGTCGACCCTGCCCACGCTTGATCTCGAATTGCTGCGCACTTTCATCGCGGTGGTGGATCACCACAGTTTTGCCGAGGCCGGCGCGCAACTGGACCGCACGCAGTCGTCGGTCACCCAACACATGCAACGCCTGGAACAACAGGTCGGGGTGAATCTGTTCGAGAAACGCGGACGGCAAAAACAACTGACGGAAGCCGGGCTGCAGTTGCTGCGCCACGCAAGGCAGATGCTCTCGCTCAATGACGAGGCCTTGAGTTCCCTGCGTGAAAGCAGCTTGAGCGGCGTGTTGCGCATCGGCTCCCCCCATGACATCGCCGACACGATCCTGCCGCCGATCCTCAGCCACATCGCTCGCTCAGCCCCGCGCTTGCGTCTGGAAATCGACGTCGGTCGCAGCCCGTTCCTGATGGAAGACCTGCACCGGGGCAAGGTCGACATGGTGATTTCCACTCGCGAAGACCCGAACCTCGAAGGCTTTGCCTTGCGTACTTCGCCGGTGTGGTGGATCTGCTCGGCGCAATACCTGCACAACCCCGGCGAACCCTTGCCGCTGATTCTCGTGGATGAGCCAAGCATCTATCGGCGCTATGCGTTGGAAGCGCTGGAACGCGCGAACATTCCCTGGCGCCAGGCGTACCTGGCGTCGAACCTGATCGGCATTAAAGCGGCGACGCGCGCGGGGCTGGGGGTCACCCCCCGAAGCATGGAAATGCTCGGCCCGGACATGCGTGTGCTGGGTGAAAATGATGGATTGCCGCGACTGCCGGACGTCACTTACTACCTGTGGATCCGGCCTAACACCGCCAACCTGATCGCGCGCAAGGCCTATGACCTGATCCGCGCGAGCCAGGGCCTGTCGTTTTCTTGAACGTCGATTCAGAGCTTGGCAATTGAGACCTCGGTGGATTTGACGAAGGCGATGACTTCGCTGCCTACCCTCAATTCGAGATCGCGCACCGAGCGGGTAGTGATCACCGAGGTGACGATCCCGGAAGCGGTTTGCACATCGATTTCCGAGACCACTTCGCCTTCGACGATTTCCTTGATGACACCCTTGAACTGGTTGCGAACGTTGATCGCTTTGATGGTCATGATGCGGCTTCCTGTGTGATGTCGAACGCATCCGAACGGATGTGCAGGCGCCCAAAGTGCACCTCCCGGAACGACATTAAAAGGAATATATAATTATCTATTTATATCTTTTAGAAATATAAGACTTCACCCGCATTTGTAGGGCACGCCAAATCTGTAGGAGCCGGCTTGCTGGCGATGGCGATTTCACGGACGCCTTCGCCGGCAAGCCTGGCTCCTACAAAATCGCGGGAGGATTCGGGATTGGGGTTCACGCCAAACCTGTAGGAGCCAGCTTGCTGGCGATGGCGATTTCACGGACGCCTTCGCCGGCAAGCCTGGCTCCTACGGATCGCGGGCGTGTTCGGGACTGGGTTCACGTCGGGTTGAGACACGCATGAAAAAGCCCAACCTGAAAAGGTTGGGCCGAGGTATTGAACAGGCACGTGTTTCCGTTCACTGGCGCGTATCCATCATTTTGTCGGCGAGCGCCTTGGCTCTTTCAATCAACAGATTCTGCCTGTCCTCATGAGTGGCCCCTCCTACAACCGGCGCCGTCAGATTGCTTTCCGCAATCAGCGCAGCGCAAAAATATTGATCCCAGACAGCTTTGTCCGCGGACGTCTGTGCGGTCATTCGGTCGGCAATCATATCCGGCTCCTCCTGATGAAGTAGCACTGCCAGTTTACGCCCGATTCAAGCACATCCAAATGTCACCATTCGTCGCTAATGTAGACGCGACAAAGAATTGCCACAGCCTCTGGCGCAGGGATTGCAATCGCCGGTCGTAATCGCCCGGAAACGACGTAATTCTGACGCGACAACCATCAAATCATTATTTTGGACGCCAGCCATGCGCTGGGTCTTTTACCCGGAGATGTAACGTGTCAACTCTCAACGAAATCGCAGCGAACCACGCGAAAATGGCGAAAAAACTGGCGGGAGAGTCGACCGAAATGTGTGAGCGACAGCCGCTGGTAGTGGGTGGGTTTGAGGTCACTTCCGTTGTTGATGAGCAACCCCATGTGCCCATGCACCTCATCGTTGCCGGGCAGGACAATCACCTCGTCCAGGCTGCTGGCTACTTGCCCTGAGCTATTACGACAGACCCGACGACATCGCCGCGACGTTTACGCAGACCTGAAACGAAAAAAGGGATCAAGCATCTGGATGCATGATCCCCTTTGACGGATATGAAACAGCCGACCTCGCGATCAGTGGTCAGGGTTGACGTGGCATCCGCCGCGCCTTTCAGCTCGATTCGCTTTCCCGGATGAGCTTCTTGTTAATCTTCCCGACGCTGGTTTTAGGGATCTCGGCGACGAACCTGAACCGCTTGGGGATCGCCCATTTATTGATACGGCCACGCTCGACAAACCCTTGCAGGTGCACCTCCAGCATCTTGCGGTCGAGGTATTGCCCAGGCTCGCATACCACCAGCGCCATCGGCCGTTCGCCCCATTGCTCGTCCGCAATGCCCACGACTGCGACCGACATGACGGCCGGGTGTTCGCTGATCAGGCTTTCCAGTTCCAGGGAGCTGATCCACTCCCCGCCCGTCTTGATGACATCCTTGATTCGATCTTTGATTTCCACCCCTCCCAAAGGGTCAATGGAGGCCATGTCGCCGGTGTGCAGCCAGCCGTTGCGCCAAAGTTCTGCCCCCTTTTCGGGCTCCTTCAAATAGCCTTGGGTCAGCCAAGGCGCGCGCACCACGATCTCGCCCAGGGACTCTCCGTCATGGGCAACTTCATTGCCATTGGCATCGATGATTTTCAGGTCGACCATCGGCACCGTTGTGCCAGTCTTGATGCGGGTAACCAGTTGGGCCTGCGTGGATTGTGCGAGGTCTTCGTCACGCAGATAAGTCAGGCACAGCAGCGGGCAGGTTTCCGACATGCCGTAACCGCTGTGTACCTGAATACCTTTGGCACTCGCTTCACTGGCGATGCCCAAGGTCAGCGCACTGCCGCCCAGGAGCATTTTCCAGCCATCAAAACGAGTCCGCTGCGCTTCCTCGCAGTTCAGGATCATTTGCAAAATGGTCGGCACACAGTGGGAGAACGTGACCTTCTCCTCTCGATACAGCCTGACCAGACTGTTGGGCTCATAGCGGCCGGGGTACACCTGCTTGATGCCCATCAGGGTGGCGACATAGGGCACACCCCAGGCGTGCACGTGGAACATCGGTGTGATCGGCATGTAGACATCATCGGAGCGCAGCAGCGGCAACCCCTGGTAGACGCCCAAAGTGCCCACGGCATTCAAGGTGTGCAAGACCAATTGGCGGTGGGTGAAATACACGCCTTTAGGGTCGCCAGTAGTGCCCGTGGTGTAGAAAAGGGTCGCCACCGAGTTTTCATCGAAATCGGCAAAGTCGTACTGGTCTGCGGCCCCGGCCAACAGGTTTTCATATTCCCCCAGCACCGGCAGCGACGTGGGAGTGGCTGTGTCGTCCGTAAGCTGCAAGTAACCTTTGACGGTGTTGAGCTGCCCCTGAATCTGTTCAAGCAGAGGCAGGAAATCGTCATGCACGAGCACCAGGTCGTCCTCGGCATGGTTCATGGTGAAGAGCACCTGATCCGGCGAAAGACGGATGTTCACGGTATGCAGCACCGCGCCGATCATCGGCACGGCAAAGAAACATTCCAGGTAGCGATGGCTATCCCAGTCAAGCAGGGCCACCGTGTCCCCGGCCTTGACGCCGGCAGCGGTCAAGGCGTTGGCCAGCTTGCGTATCCGTTGGTTGAGCGTCTGGTAGCTGTAGCGCAGCTTGTCGGCATACACGATTTCCCGGCCTGGCTCGTAGCGCACGCCGGACAACAACAATTGCTTGATCAACAAGGGATAGGCGTAGGCGCCGTCGGCGGGCGGAATTATTTTTGTCGCCATCATGGTAGTGGTTCCCGGTCCTTTTTTACGTGGGCTCAGAACTGCTCTGCATCCAATTTATAGAGGCATTCGCTGCCAGCCTTGGCCGACGCGCTCAACGAGTGGATACGTGGCAGCAGACGGGCGAAGTAGAAGCGCGCAGTGACCAGTTTGCTGACATAGAACGCGTCCTTGGAATGCGTGCTCATGGCCGCTTTGGCCATTCGCGCCCACATGTAGGCGTACGCGGTGTAGCCGAACACGTGCAGGTACTCGACCGAAGCCGCGCCGATTTCATTCGGGTTGCTCTGGGCTCGGTCCAGCAACCATGCGGTCAGTTCGTCGAGGGTGTCGACGGCGGCGTTCAACGGTCTGGTGAACTCGCCGAGGTCAGCGCAGGAATTGGCGGTAAAGTTGCGGATTTCCGAAGCGAACAGCCGGTAGAGCGCCCCGCCGCTGCCGACGATTTTGCGCCCGGCCAGGTCCAGTGACTGGATACCGTTGGTGCCTTCGTAGATCTGGGTGATGCGCACATCGCGAACCAATTGCTCCTGGCCCCATTCGCGGATGTAGCCATGGCCGCCGAAGATCTGTTGGCCATGCACGGTGGTTTCCAGCCCCATGTCGGTGAGGAACGCCTTGGCCACAGGGGTCAGAAGCGACACCAGTTCCTGGGCGCGACTGCTGATTGACTCGTCTTCGCTGTACTTGGCGGTATCCAGCTGCAGGGCCACGTAGCTGGAAAACGCCCGCCCGCCTTCGTTCAAGGCCTTCATGGTCAACAACATCCGGCGTACATCCGGGTGAACGATGATCGGATCGGCGGCTTTGTCCTTGTTCTGCGCGCCCCTCGGCGAACGGCTTTGCAGACGGTCACGGGCGTATTCGACGGCGTTCTGGTAAGAGCGTTCGCCTTGCGCCAGGCCCTGAATACCCACGCCCAGACGTTCGTAATTCATCATGGTGAACATCGCCGCCAACCCTTTGTTCGGTGCGTCGACGATCCAGCCGGTGGCACCGTCAAAGTTCATCACGCACGTGGCGGAGGCCTTGATGCCCATCTTGTGCTCGATGGAACCACAGGACAGCGAGTTGCGCTCACCCAGCGAGCCATCAGCATTGACCAGCACCTTGGGCACCAGGAACAGCGAAATGCCTTTCGGTCCCGCCGGTGCGTCCGGCAAGCGCGCCAGTACCAGGTGAATGATGTTTTCGGTCAGGTCGTGCTCACCGCCGGTGATGAATATCTTGCTGCCGCTGATCTTGAAACTGCCGTCGGCCTGAGGTTCGGCACGGGTGCGAATCAGGCCCAGGTCTGTGCCGGCATGCGCTTCGGTCAGGCACATCGAGCCGGTCCAGGTGCCGTCGTAAAGGTTCGGCAAGTAGGTGGCTTTCAGTGCTTCGCTGGCGTGAGCATTGATCGACAGGCACGCGCCGGCCGTCAGCATCGGGTACAGGCCGAAGGACAGGCTGGCCGAATTGACCATCTCTTCGACCTGGGCCGAAATGGCCTTGGGCATGCCCATGCCACCGAACCGCGGATCGCCACCTACGCCCACCCAGCCACCTTCGGCAAAAGCCTTGTAGGCGGCGGCAAAACCATCCGGTGCCGTCACCGCGCCATTGCTCCAGGTGCAGCCTTGTTCATCGCTGCTGCGGTTCAGCGGTGCAATCACTTCGGCGCTGATCTTGCCGGCTTCTTCGAGGATCGCGGCGGCCGTTTCTTCATCGATCACCTCGGCCAGGCCAGGCAATTTGGCCCACAACCGGGACACCTGGAAAACCTCGTTGAGTACGAAGTGCATGTCACGCAAAGGAGCTTTGTAATCAGACATCGTTGGCTTACTCGGAAGTGGTCAGGGCATGAGGCACGCCCGGACGTTGAGAGATTTCGGTGTTGTCGGCTTGCGCAACAGGACCGGGCGCCAGCGCCCGTTCGCGCAACAGGAAATAAGACAGGGCAGGAATCAGCACCAGTGCACCCAGCATGTTCCACAGGAACATGAAGGTCAGCAGGATGCCCATGTCGGCCTGGAACTTGATCGGCGACCAGACCCAACACACCACGCCAGCCGCCAGGGTGATGCCCACCAGCCCGACCACCCGGCCGGTGAAGGACACCGCATTGCGGTAGGCCTGGGACAGCGGCAAGCCCTGGCGCTGGAAGTGCAGTTGCACGCTGAGCAGGTACAAGGCGTAGTCAACACCGATGCCCACGCCGAGGGCGATCACCGGCAAGGTCGCAACCTTTACGCCGATCCCCATGGCGACCATCAGCGCTTCGCAGAGGATCGAGGTCAGTACCAGCGGCAACAGCGCCACCAGCGTGGCGCGCCAGCTGCGGAAGGTGATCAGGCAAAACAGCGTCACTGCCGCGTAGACGTACAGCAACATGGTGCGGTTGGCTTCGCGCACAACGATGTTGGTCGCTGCTTCGATGCCCGCGCTGCCGGCCGCCAACAAAAACTGACGATCTTCGGTGCTGTTTTCCTTGGCGAACTTGTCGGCAATCGCCACCACCGCGTCCAGCGTTTCAGCCTTGTGATCCTTGAGGAACGTGATCACCGGCATCAGCGAGCAGTTGTTGTTGAACAGCTCAGGCGAGTTGACCGAAGCCTGCTGCGCGGCGTAGTTGAGCACGTCCTGGTTACGCTGGATGCTGTTGAGCTTGGGGTTGCCTTCATAGGTGCCGGCAGTGATCTGCCGCACGGCGTTGACCAGCGAGGTCGTCGCCTGCACGCCTGGATACTGTTGCAGCTCCCAGGCCAAACGATCGGCAAGGACCAACGTCTTGTAGTTCAGGCAGCCTTCCGGCGCGGTCTTGATCATCACCGCGAACAGGTCGCTGGACAGCGCGTAATGCTGGGTGATGTAGGCGTTGTCGCGGTTGTAGCGCGAGTCGGCACGCAGCTCCGGTGCACCGCTTTCCAGATCGCCGATCTTCAGGTTGAGGCTGACCATGAAGCCGCCGATGCCCATCAACACGGCGACCAATACTGCGCCGGTCGCCCATTTGGCGGTGGTGAAGCGGTCGAGCAGGTCCCAGAGTTTGCCGAAGCCCTTGTGGTGTTCGGCGCGGGTGTCGATTTTCAGCGCGCGCTCGGCAGCCTTGGCACCAACACCGACATAGGACAGCGCCACCGGCATCAGCAACAGCGAGGTGAAGATCAGCACCGCGACGCCGATGCTGGCGGTGATCGCCAGGTCCTGGATCACCGGAATGTCGATCAGCATCAGCACCGCGAAACCCACGGCGTCGGCCAGCAACGCGGTGACACCGGCGATGAACAAGCGGCGGAAGGTATAGCGCGCGGCGATCAGTTTGTGAGTGCCACGGGCGATGTCCTGCATGATGCCGTTCATCTTCTGTGCGGCGTGGGACACACCAATGGCGAAGATCAAAAACGGCACCAGCACCGAGTACGGGTCGATGGCATAACCGAGCCAGGCGACGATACCCAGTTGCCAGACCACCGCAATCAGCGAGCAGCCGACCACCAGCAACGTGCTGCGCACACAACGGGTGTAGGCATAGATGATCGCCAGCGAAGTGATGACCGCCAGGCCGAAAAACATCATCACCTGAATCAGGCCATCGATCAGGTCGCCCATCAGTTTGGCGAAGCCGATTACCCGAACCTTGTATTGGCCCTTGCCCTCTTCCCCGGATTTGCGCGCCGCGCTGTCGCCGGCGAATTCGATCTTGTCGCGCAACTGCTCTTCGAGCATCTGCGAGAACGCGTGATAGTTGATGGGCTGACCTCCGGCGGCGGCTTTGTCCAGCAACGGCACGATCAGCATGCTCGACTTGAAGTCGCTGGCCACCAGGCTGCCGACCAGACCGGCGCGGGAGATGTTCTGGCGCAGTTGTTCGATTTGTTCAGGCTGGCCGGAATAGGTATCGGGCATCACCGGGCCACCCTGGAAACCATCCTCGGTGACTTCGGTCCAGCGCACCGCCGGGCTCCACAGGGATTTCATCCACGCTCGGTCGACGCCTTCGGTGAGGAACAGCTGGTCGTTGACCTGCTTGAGTACGTCGAGGTAAGCGGGGTCGAAAATATCGCCCTGGGTGTTCTCGACCACCACGCGCACCGAGTTGCCCAAGCCACGCAGCGACTGGCGGTTTTCCAGGAAATTCTGGATGTACGGCTGGCTCTGCGGAATCATTTTTTCGAAGCTTGGGCGCAGCTCCAGGCGTGTCACGGCCATGAAACCCAGCACCACGGTGGCCAGTGCCATCAGCAGCATGAACAGCGGCCGATAGTTGAACACCCACCGTTCGAGGAGGTTGCCGGAGTGCTGATCGAAATCCCGCAGGTCGCGGATTACCGGCATGGCGTCTTGTTTGATATTGCCCATGTCTGGGTTCTCGCTCTTAGGGTTCGAGGGCTAGCGTCTGGGCGCCACGGCTGCCCGCGACCACCAACGCACCAGCGGCGGACTGGGTAACACCGGCGACCGGGGTCGACACCGGTTGGCGCAACAGGTGCAATTGCGCGCCCGTGCCCTGGCTGACCAGCATCTGCCCACCCTGGGTGAACAGGCGGTAATCGCCACGGGCATCGATCAGGCCAGCGGTGATGCTGACGTGCAGGCCGGTGTCGAGTGCCGTCCAGTTTTGGCCGCCATCGGTGCTGCGCAGGACGTTGCCGCGCAGGCCATAGACGAGCGCTTCGCCAGGCTTGCCGAGCACGCCGAAAAAACTGCCTTGATACGGCGTCGGCACGGCGCTGAAGCGTTGGGTGTTGTCATCCCATTTGAGCAACAGGCCTTGTTCGCCGGCGATGTACAACGCGTCGCCGGTGGAAGCGATGGCGTTGAGGTGGAAACCTTGCGGGTTGTCTGTGCGATCCTGAAATGGCGTCCAGCTTTGGCCACCGTCCTCGGTGCGCAGGATCAGGTTGAACACGCCGACCACATAACCGACTTTGTCGTTGGCAAACCATGTGTCGAGCAGCGGTTTGTCTGCGCCCTGTTCGATCAACCGCTGGCCTTCGGCAACCAGCAACGGCCATTGTTCATTGCCCGGTTCGGCACTGGCCAACGCCGTGTAATGCTTGACCAGCAAGGCGCCGATCTGGCGGCCGTCGAGCTGCTTTTGCCAGGTCGCACCGGCGTCGCTGCTGTGCAGCACCACACCGTCGTTGCCCACCGCCCAACCTTGGGTGGTGGTCGGAAAATTCACCGCCGTGAGATCGGCACTGACCGGCACCGCTGCCTGCTGCCAGTGCTTGCCGGCATCATCGGAAAACAGAATATGGCCACGCTGACCGACGGCGATCACGCGTTCACCAGCGCGAGCCATGCCGGACAACGGACTGTTGATGGCCAAGGCACTGACCCTGGCGGGCAGGTCCAGCACATCGACGTAATCAGCCGCGAGGGTGACGCCCTGCAACAGGCCGAGCACAACGCCAAACGCCACCTGCAAATAATTCTTATACGAACACATACCGCATCCTCTTCGGAAAACCTGGCGCCCACCCGGCTCCACCGCCTCGTGAGCCGTGGGCCGGACAGGTAACGCCGTTGTAGGAGCGAGCCTGCTCGCGATGGACGTCAACGATGACGCGGGTTTTCTGGAAACCCATGTCGCCCTCAGGTCCTTCGCGAGCGAGCACGCTCCTACAGTGGATCGTGCGAGCGCTTTTTTGCGGTTGGCTTAGCGAATGCCGCTGCCGGCCAGGGATTCCGACGACCATTGGGCCTTGGAAAGCGGATCGATGTACTTGATGCCGCCATAAGGCCCGACCACGCCGTTGATGTTGTAGGAGCCGCCGACCAGGTCGTAAATCATGAAGGGCGTGGAATCCGGGACCTGCTTGTCGTAGCTCTGGCTGAGGAAGGCGAAGGAGCCACGGTACAACTGACCACGAGCGTCGTATTGATCCGAGGCCAGAGCGGTCCAGCTGTCTTCATCAAGGTAGAAGCGGCGCTTCTGATAAATGTGGCGGGAGCCGGCCTTGAGGTTGCCCTCCACCACCCAGACGCGGTGTTTTTCCCAGCGCACGAAGTCCGGTGCCAGGTGATTGGCGGTGGTCAGCGACTTCGGATCCTGGGCGTAGGTCAGCTTGTAGGTGTTGTAGGGCACAATCATTTCCTGCTTGCCCACCAGCTTCCAGTCGTAACGATCCAGCGCGCCGTTGAACACGAAAACATCGTCGTAGGTGCCCGCGCCGGCGGTGCCTGGGTTAGGCGTGTCGTAAGCCAGGTTCGGTGCCAGTTTGACCCGACGCTGACCCGGCAGGTACTGCCAGGCGCGACGCGGTTGCTGCAGCGGGTTGGCTGCGTCCTTGAGCATCACCGCTTCACCGGCCCGGCGTGCAGGGCCGGTGTACGACAGCTTCATCTGGTAGTACACGTCGGCGCTGCTGATCGGCTGCGCCAGGTTTTCGTAGATCGGGTAGGAGATGAATGCCTGCCCGGTGGTGGCCAGGCTTGGCACGCCAGCGGAGTCAACGTTCCAGGAGTCGTACTTGGAGTTGATGCTCACGCCTTGATAGCGCAGCAGGAAGTTCCACATCGCTTCGCTGCCCGATTGCGGGATCGGGAACGGCACGCCCGGCAGCACGTTATCGATGGCCAGACCGCCTTCGAGGGACTTGGCGCCGCTGGCATTCTTCACGCCGTTATCGAGGATGGCTTTTGGCAGCGAAACGGTGCGGTGGGTCGGGTATACGTCGACACGGTAAGTCGGGAAACGCTTGGCCAGTTCCACCGTGGTAGCACTGAGCATGCCCTTGTACTGATCGACGTTTTTGCCGTCGATCACCAGCAACGGTTTTTCGCTGGCATACGGATCCGGGCGCATGCTGTCACCGGATTTGAAACTGGCCGGCGGCGTGGTCAGGCCACCGTCGTAGGCAGGGATGGAACCATCAGCGTTCCCGGCCTTTTCGGCGCCCACCAGGGTCAGGCTGCTGCCCAACTTGGCAGCGTCCTGGGTTGAAACAGCGGCCTGTGCCTGAGCGGCCAGGACCATGGCCAGCGAAGCGGCCAACACGGTTTTTGCGAATTTCATCTTGTTATTCTCCTGCTTGCATTGAGCAAATCAGTGTTGAATCAAAAAGTGGTTTTCATCGTCAGGTAAACGGCGCCACGGTCCTCAGTCGTTGCACCACCACCGGAAAAGGCCGAGTAGCCACCGGCGTAACAGGCGTAGTTTTCGTTACCGCTAAAGGCGTTCGGCGCCGCGCCGTCACCTCCGGTCGGGCCGGTACTCACACCACTGACATTGCACTTGTCGGTCTTGCCGAAAGAGTCCACGTACTTCAGGTCGACAAAGTATTTGTTGTACACAACGGCCCCGAGACCGATGGCGTAGTTACCGGTGTCTTTGGCACCGCCACCGGAGACCGGTGAAACGCCATCGAGACCGACGTTGATGGACATCGGCGCGTTGAGGTCGACACCGGGAAACACCTGGTACCAGGTTGGTGTGAAGTTGACCGCGATGCCCCAGTTGTCCCGGGTTGGCTGGTCGATGCCGTGGTAGGTGCCCTTGCCCTTGTAGAGCGCCTCGTTCTTGCTATCGAGCTTGAGCAGGTTGCTGTAATACAGCTCGCCAAGCAGGGTTGCCGAATCGAATACAGGCGTTTTGGAAATGGTCATCAGACCGTTGAGCGTCCAGTGCAAGGTGTCGCCGGTGGCGGCCATGCTGTCGCCCTTCTGCGGGGTGTCATAGATCACACCGGTGCCGGGTGTGCGCGCTGGCAACAGGCCAAGACCCGCGCCCAGGCCCAGCGGACTGTTAGTGCTGACAACTGCCGGAATACTCGCCAGCGGCATGTTGTGTCGAACGTTCAGGTCCGAGCCCACGCTCACCCCGCCCACATCCTTGGACAGGCTCAGGCCAACGATCTTGATGTTGTCGGCATAGGCCATTTGATAGGTGGCGGTGCTCAGCGAGTTGAGCGTATTGATCACCGCAGGCACCTGGCCGGCCGGGGGGGTTCCGTTCGGGTTGGCCGAGGTCAGACCTCGGGCATCCAGCCAGGCTTGCGGGAGGATTTCCGAGGTTTCGCGGTAGTAAACGCCGAGGGTGCCGTCCAGCCAGGCTGGCGACCACTTGGCCATGAGGCCCCAGTCACCGCGCTTGTCCGGCGTCAGGTCATGCCCGCGACGCACGTTGGTCAAGCCGTTGCACGGCGCCAGGCCGCAACCCAGAGGGCTGCCAGGCACGACAGCATTAGTGTTACCCAGCAGGAACGACTGCGCGCCGAAACCGACCAGGTCGGAGCCGCCGTAGTAGGTGCCGGCTTCCGGCAGGCGTGCGGCGTCCCAGTCGAGAAAGTACTGGGCGGCCACGGTCAGTTCGGGATTGATCGTGAAGGACATCGACAGCTGATTGCGCGGAACGAACAGCTCCTTGGCTTCGGTGCCCGGCGACGCGGCCAGCTTGGCCAGGTCCAGGCCGGACTGGCCGTAGCTGATCGAATGCACCGGGTTGAGAATGGTCTCGCCCCAGAACACGTTGTGCTGGCCAGCCTTGAAGCTCAGCATCGACTCCTCGCCCACTTCGGTGCTGTAGAACACAAAGGCGTCGAGGATTTCACCGGACGGACCGGTGTAGTAACGCTGGGCATAGTTACTCAGGTGCGGGCTGCCGTTGCCGACGTTGTCATTGGTGACCCCGGCCAGGCGCGGGTCGTTGGCGACCAGGCCCGAAGTTGAACCGTTGCCGTTGACGAACGGGTTGGAATTGGAACCGGTGTTCTCGTAGGCCTTGTCGTACCAACTGGCGGCGCTGACGCGAAAGCCCATGTGGTTCTGGTACACCACGTCCATCTCGGTCAACAGGTCGACGCGGTTGGTGATGTTGGTGCCGGCCTTGCGGAAGTTGTAGTCGCCGTCGTTATTGTTGGGCGTGCCCAACATACGTTTGTCCGCGCTTTCGGTGCGCACGCCATAGTTGTACTTGATGGTGTTATCCAGGCGAACGGTCCAGTCCGGGTTACCTGTCTCGATCTCTGCCGCATGGGCCATCGGCACCGTTGCCGCGAGAATGGCTGAGGCCAGCAAGGTGTAGCGTGAAGCGGTGAACCCGTGACTCTTATTGTTGTGCATTGCGTTGTCTCCGCCTTTTTGTATTTGTTTTAAGCGCAGCCGCCCTCGCGCACCCTCTTGTTCCAGGGGTTTGCGTTTTTCAGGAGTGAGGGCAAATGCCGGATGGCGCGAGCCAACCGGCGCCTGAACTAGCGATCCAGTTCCAGGATCAGGGCTTCGGCTTGCGGCCAGTGCCCGTACCCGGCAGCAGGATTGAGATGACCGACGTCACCCAGATTGAGCAGTTCGCTGCCCCAGCCTTCGGCCATGTGCGTGACAGCTTCCAGGCTGGCGAGGTGATCGTTGGTGCTGGCGGCCACCAGACTGCGGAATGGCAGCGGGCCATTGGGTAGAGGGTTCCAACCTTGGGTACGCAGGGTTTCAGGCGCTGGGTAGCCTGACGGCCATTGCGCATCAAGGTCCGGTGGAGCGGCCAGCAATGCGCCCTTGATCGGCCGACTGTGTCGCGCGGCCCAATGGGCGACCATCAACACGCCGGCACTGTGGGCGACCAGAATCACCGGCCCGTCGATCTGCTCCAGCGCGTGCTGGATCGCTTCGACCCGCTTGCTGCAGTCGAGCTTGTCGGTTTCAAGCGGCGGCACACTGCGCACTTTGCTCAGCCTGGCTTCAAGCAACGTTTGCCAATGTTCGGCAACGTGCTCGCGTAGACCCGGTACGATCAGAACGGTTGCGGCAGTTTGCAGTTTGTCCACTTCAACACCTTCGCTTTCTCGAGGACTCGACTGGCTCTTTCGCCAGCGGCTTTTTGTAGGACTGACATTAAAGAGCGCCCACCCCAGGCGCTTTTCATTGGACGTCAGGCACTTTTCTTTTCATGACAAATTTCCAGGTATTGGCGCGCGCCGACCACTGGTCGAAAATCCCCACAGGTTCTCTGCAGCTCACTGTAATCAATGGGTGTGCGTGGATTGCGCCACGACAACGGAGGTGATTGCGGACAGAAACTGGCGAGCGCCCTCGACAACATCGCAACTGTTCAATCGCTGATGTGCTGGATATAGTCGCCACGCTCATCTGAATCGCAACCGGCCCAGGAAAGACCTTCGCATGCCCAAGCTTGTTCGCGCCGCCGTCTTGACCAACTACCTGGAGGTTACTCAGTACCTGGGGTTCAACCCGCGCGATGTACTGGCCGGCGTCGGCTTGAGCAAAGCCCTGCTGCAAGCCCCTGAGCATCGCATTCCCATCGATGCCGCCGTGCGTCTGCTGGAGGATTCAGCCGCCGCCAGCGGCTGCCAGAACTTCGGCCTGAGCATGGCCGAGTCGCGCCAGCTCTCGGACTTCGGCGTGGTCAGCCTGCTGCTCAGCCATCAGCGCACGCTGCGTGATGCCTTGCAGGTGGTGGTGCATTACCGGCACTTGATGAATGATTCGCTGGCCATCTTCATTGAAGAGGCCGGCAAGATGGTGATCATTCGCGAAGAGGTGGTCACCGACTCGCCGATGCCCAGTCGACAGGCCACCGAGCTTGCCATCGGCGTGATGTTCCGCCTGTGCGCCGCCCTGCTCGGCTCTCACTGGCATCCCTACAGCGTCAATTTCACCCACCAGCCCCCCGACAACCTTCAACTGCACCGTCGCCTGTTCGGCTGCACCCTGGAGTTCGGCAGTGAGTTCAACGGCATTGTCTGCGCAGGTGCCAGCCTGGACATGACCAACGCCAATGCCGACCCGGCCATGGCCCGCTACGCCCAGAGCTACCTCGATTCGCTGCAAAGCCACCAAGGCACTTCGATGCTGTTCGAAGTGCGCAAGGCCATCTACCTGCTGCTGCCCATGGGCCGCGCCACCATCGAGCAAGTCGCGCAGAGCCAGGGCATGAACGTTCGCACCCTGCAACGTCGCCTGAAGGATGATGGTTGTGCGTTCAACGATGTGATCAACGATGTGCGCCGCGACCTGGTGCTGCGTTATCTGGACAACCCGAATTACACGCTCGGGCGCATTGCCGACATGCTTGGCTACTCGATGGCGAGTTCGTTTACGCGGTGGTTCATCAGCCAGTTCGGCATGCCACCGGCGACGTGGCGGGTGCAAAAGCAGGGTTCGGCAAAAGCCCCGACGGACGCTGCCCCACCCAAACCCTACTGATATCGCGCCTGTTGTAGGAGTGAGCCTGCTCGCGATGGCTTTGCGTCAGGCGATATAGGTTTTGATGGTGTACATATCCATTGCTGCGGTAACGGCGGCTATTGGTTTCGCCCTTACGGCGAGTCACTTGCAGAAGCGGCAAGTAACCAAGCGCTCTTGCC